>DATIUL010000034.1:0-4323 GCA_035466865.1 Anaerolineaceae bacterium
CCCTCCTTAGCCACTGGGGATTGCTCCTCCTTAAGGGGAAGATCAGAAAGAAACAAAGATCCTTCGGCTTTGCCTCAGGATGACAACCAACTCGTTTTTGCTCTGAACTCGCTGAAGGCGACAATTATTATTTTGTCACCCTGAACGGAGTGAAGGGTCTTCCAGTGGCGAGCCTGATGAAACATAGCTGAAGATGGAAGATAAATTGTGGCGAGGTGAAGACCTTTCGGCTTTGCCTCAGGATGAAAATTTTTTCGGTTACTGGCGCCTATGTGCCTAACCGCTTCTCGTAATAGGTAATAGATTCAAGGTCAAACAACCCCAACATCCCCATGGCTGTTTCCGCGATGATATGTGAAGAGTCCGGTCTGCCCAGGTTTTTGGATGCATCCGCAAAACGTTGCCTTTCCCCTGGATTGCTAATCCATTCGGCTAAAAGCACGGCCAAGTTCTGTGGGTTATCTTCCCAAACACCGGCTTGACGCCCGACCACATAATCAACATTACCGTTCTCCTGGCCAGGGATTTTGCTGTAAAGAATGATTGGAAGGCCAGCCACGCAGGCCTCCGAGATCGTGCCTGGCCCTGCCTTGGTGACGATGACATCGCATGCCTGCATGTAAGTTGGCATGTCAGTGGTAAAACCGATAATGACAGCCGGAAAATTATACTCACGGGCCTCCAGGCGCACTTTCAAGGCCGTGTTGTTGCCAGTAATAATCACCAAGCCCGTAGGCACTTTGGCTTCATTAATAGCGTCAATAGTCTCTTCCAGTGGCCCCATACCCGCTCCGCCACTCACCATCAATACCAAGGGGATATCCATGGGTAAACCAAGCCGTTTGCGGGCTTCTTCTTTGGATACTGGATTGCGATAACCTTCCTTGATTGGCAGCCCTACGATGTGCATCTTATCTGGATCGATCCCCAATTTCACACCGCGATCATAGGCTTCCTCTGTGGGCACAATGATGATATCCGAAGCATTGTTGTACCAATACTCGTGGGTGCTGATCAAATCCGTAACCACAGTCAGATAGGGCGGGTGATTATCCCCGAAGCCGCGCAGGATGGGCGTATTGATGATTGGGTGGACAGAAATGATCAGGTCGCAAGGATGGTCTTCGATTAGCCGATCCACCCGGTTTTTCACCAGCGGCCAGGCCAACGATTGCACCAAGCGAGCCGTGGTTGGCAGGTTGCTGGCTTCAAAAATCAACTCCCAGAAATCTGGGAACTGCGCCATGGTGCTGTAATCCGGTCCGGCCCTGTTAAGCGGCGGAGGGGCATAATCCTTAAAAAAATCGACCATTTCCCAATCCACCTGACCGGGAAATTCGGTCTGCAGAGCTTCCTGGATGGCAACAGCGGCGGCCCGATGGCCGCCCCCGGTATCAGAGAAAAGGAACAAAATATGCGGTACTTTACTCATGGTCAGTATGGTCAACCTCAACATTATTGGGCAGCCAATGTTTCATACGTCGGCTAAGTTCGCGCCTGGTCAACAGGACGCGGTGTTGGCAAGTCAGACACACCAGGCCAATATCGGCTCCCAACCTCACCACTTCCCAACGGGCACCCCCGCAGGGGTGAGGTTTGCGCATCTCTACATAGTCACCGATTTTTATCTCAGGCAGCATCAAAAACATTATACTCGGGTGCTATAATTTCTTAAATTCATAGAGGCGACCCAGAACTTGTGTTTAGATTTGCGAACTTAGACCCTGCCACTCTCATTACCCGCGTGATCACACTCATGATCGCCTTTACCATTCATGAACTTACGCACGCGTTGGTTGCTAATTGGCTGGGGGATACGACTGCCAAGGATGCAGGACGCATCACCCTGAACCCAATTGCCCACATTGATCCCTTTGGCGCGCTCATGCTCCTTACCGTTGGCTTTGGTTGGGCAAAGGCCACGCCCATCAACCCAAACACCCTCAGGCGCCGTTCACCAGCCGGAGTCATGCTGGTTTCCATTGCCGGGCCAATCAGTAACCTGGTTCTAGCAGGAATTGCCGCCATTTTTCTCAATCTATTCCCAACACTCATCAATCAGCCCAGTAATGGTTTTTTGCCCAGTTTGGGGAGCTTCCTCACATATTTCTTTCTCATTAATATCACCCTGGCAGTCTTCAATTTGATCCCAATTTCCCCGCTGGACGGTGATAAAGTTTTGGACTACCTGATACCGCTTGGTTGGAGGGATGCCTTTGACCGCATTCGCCCCTATGGCAGCTACATCCTCCTGATTGTTGCTTTTGTTCTGCCGATGATGGGCATTCCGGCTTTCTCAAGCGTGATGAGCAAGCCGATCGATACCCTCGTGCAGTTATTTCTGCGTTACTAAGCCGACCATGACCTGTTATTGCTATATGCTCGAGTGTGAAGATGGCAGTTTTTATACGGGTTGGTCCACAGATCCATTTAAGCGGGAAACAGCGCATCTAAAAGGGCAAGGAGCGGCCTATACCCGCTTGCGTAAGCCCACCAAACTGGTTTACATCGAAGCAACCCCCGACCGCAGCAGTGCTCTCAAGCGCGAAGCTGCCATTAAAAAATTGGGACACCAACAAAAAATTTCGTTGATCAATGCACCTACCAATTCGCTGGAGGAGATGAAAAGGAATATGACCCGAACCAATAAAGATATTGCAAGCGATTTTGTAGTGATCTCCCCGGGCAGAGTAAATATGCTGGGCGAATACGTTGATTTTAGTGATGGCATTGTCCTGCCGGCTGCCATTGATAAGGAAATCCGAATAACGGTGCATCCCATTAATGAACCATTTGTACGCCTGCAAGCCCTCGACATCAGGAAACAAGCCATTTTTGCGTTGGCCGACCTGGAAAAAAAGATCATGATCAACGGCGAACCCATGCCAAACTTCGTCAAGTATCCCGCCGGGGTTGCGTGGGCACTGCAGCAAGCTGGTTTTGCCTTAAAGGGTTTTGAGGCCAGCTATACATCCACAATCCCAATGGGTGCCGGCCTCAGTTCTTCCGCTGCCGTTGAAGTGGGGTTCGCTCTGGTCTGGAAGACACTTGGCAACCTTGCAATTGAAGACATGCAGCTGGCCCGACTGTGTCAAAAAGCTGAAAACCAGTATGTAGGGGTCAATTCTGGCATCATGGACCAATTTGCCTGTTACTTTGGTGTAAAAGACCATGCCCTGATGTTTGACACACGCGATTTTACCTGGCAGCCTGTGCAGCTGCCGCAAGGCACTTCCATCATCATTGCCGATTCCAGCGTCCGCCGCAGCCTGACCAGTTCCGGGTATAACGAACGCCGTCAGGACGTTGAAGATGCGGTGCGGGAACTGCAAACCTGGTTCCCGCAATTAAAAACACTGCGGGAGATTTCACCTGCGCAATTTCTTGAGGTTAAAAACAAGCTTTCTGAACGCCCAGCCAAACGGGCTGAGCATGTTGTCACGGAAATTGCCCGTGTTCAGGAAGCTGTTATTGCTTTGGAGCGCGGCGATGGCAGGAAATTCGGTGAATTGATGGCCGCCAGCCATCGCAGCCTGCGGGACTTTTTTGAGGTGAGCACACCTGAACTGGATGCCTTGGTAGATATTGCATCCGGTTTACCGGGTTGCCTGGGTGCCCGGCTGACCGGGGCCGGATTTGGCGGTTGTACAGTTAACCTAGTAGAAACCGAAGCTTCTGAAAGCTTCATCGCCAAGCTTGATAAATCTTATGAACGGGCCACTGGCAAAACAGCCCAAATCTATCGCTGCCAGGCTTCGCAAGGCGCACATATTCTCTAAGTCAATACGCTGCTTACGAGGGCAACGAGGGCACGGTAGAGTAAGGTCCTGGCTATTTCCAATTCCTGACTTTGCAGGGTGACGTTGAAATTTGACGACAGATTGCCCAACATTTGTAATAATCTCAAGCCTTGATTCCCTCTGACTCGTGGTATACTCATTGGGCTCTGGCTTGCGCCAGGGACACTATTTCACACGCCTTGGTATAGACCCTCCCGCGTGCCTTCGGGTTAGGAGCGGTTGCAAAGCCAGGCGGCGGCATAACGCAAAGGAGTTATCATGCCTGCTGTATCTATGAAAGCCCTCCTCGAGAGTGGCGTCCACTTCGGACCTCGCACCAACAAATGGAACCCCAAAATGCGCCCGTACATCTTTACGGAACGCAACGGCATCCACATTATCGACCTCCAGCAAACCGTAAAATTGCTCGACGATGCCTTCAACTTCGTCCGCGACTCCGTCTCGAAGGGCGGTACTGTGCTCTTTGTGGGCACCAAGCGCCAGGCCCAGGAAACCATCCTGGAAGAAGCTGAACGCGCCGGCA
>DATIUL010000035.1:0-1984 GCA_035466865.1 Anaerolineaceae bacterium
ATAGAGCATTCATACCATACCGTCTTTGCGTGCCAATTTTCCAACAGGGAAGGTTTGGAACGAAATGAAGAAATCCATTAATTACTTATGGGAATACTAATTCTCAATAGTAATAAGCGTGGAAATTATCTTAAAACCCCACAAACCATGATCTACAAAAAGTGTCCGTCCTAAGCCTTGCGGACTGGGTGGCGGACGACAGTTTTCAACTTCTCTGGTGCTGTTCGGCGCGGGTCGCCCAGGTAAATCTCGTGATGCCGGCGCGTCGCGGAAAGATCCTGCAGGTATCCCTGGTCTTCAGCAAACTGGTGCATCGCCGCGACTGTAACCGGTTCCGAGTCGTAAGGCCCAATATGCATGCACTGCACGCACAATCCCTCCGTGAACCGGTAAAGAAAAGCCTTGCTCAAATCGAGTTGTGGCTTCTTTTTTGCCAGGCTGGCTTTGGCGGCCTCCAGCACATCTTCATTCACAAAGTCTGGCTGGTGAATCATTGAGCGCCAGAGGAAGGTGTTCTTGTCAGCAACGGTAAGGCCGTCGAATGCGTGTGGCCGTTCTTCCTCAAACCACCACAGCCCCTCAAGCGGAAAAACCTTGTATTCAAAGTAACTTGGCGGCTGCGTACCGTTCATCTTGCTCATCTTGATCGTATACGTAAGCCCGTAGAGCAGCTCCAAGGCTAAACGATACTCTTCGGAGGTGTTTGGGTTTCCATGGCCGTCGACGGCGAAAAAAGTCATTTCTGGAACATCGATGATGCCCGGCTTGGTGCCGGGTTGATAAAAAGCCTTAAGATTCTTTTTGTAATCAAGAATTTCAGCCATGGCATCCTCCTTTGATGAAGGCCGTCCTTTTTCAACTCACAGGCCGGCAAGGCACCTTTGAGAGTGATCATGATATTATTTTAACAGGACCTGCAAATCCTTAACGGTAGAGGCTCAGAGACCATTTTCCAATTGCTCCAGATAGGCCGTGACATCTTTGAATAACTCATCCTTCATCCAACCTTGCGTATCCTGCATGCGCGCAAACGTTGCTGCCAAACCTTCGCCTTGCGCATCCAAAGCTCGTTTCCAGTTCAGGTAATCCAGTCCCAGCCGTTTGCCCAGCTGTTCTTCTGGTAAAACCCTTGTAACACGAAACAAAGCACCCCGGATGAGCAGCGTTTTCCATTGCTGGTACAAATTCCATGTGTTTTCAAAGCTGTCATAGTGGTTTAGGCCTTCTGTAAAGCTTTCTGACTGGAATTCCTCCCAAAAGTTGAGCTTTCCAGCCAGATCTTTGCGTAGGAAACGCGTAAGCGCGCCCCAGGGAGCGTCTTTGCTTGCCTGGCGCAGCTCTTGGGCAGCCTGTACTGCTGCCATTTGCGTTTGCAGGGCATCCAGCCGGGTGTAAAGCAACATGGACTGAGCATCCAGCGCGGCGGACTGGTCCTGTAAACCGGGGTCGGCCAAAAATTCTCGAACTGCTTCCATCGGCAGGTCGCGCGCGGTATAGAATTCGAATTGTTCAATCAGCATCAGCGAAAGCAAATCGTAGTGCCGAATGCCGTTGCTGGTCTGGGATTGGCGGTCAAACAGTCCCAGTTGGTCCAGTGCCTGCAATTCCTTTTTGCTCAGCCCGGTCTGCTTGAGGATCTCCCCGGACATTAATTCTTGCTTGTTCTGGTTAGGTTTCATGCAATATCCTGATACGTTTTCAAATTCCTGGACTGCTTTCCTTTAATCATATCAGCAGATAAGCCGGAGGGATTCGATTATCGCGCTTACCCTTTATCAATAATTGTTTTGGTTTAATTGGCGACCAAGATAGAATTATCCGCTATAATTACTTATGAGAATGAGGCATTATGGCTGCAAAAGCGAGCACAAAATCTAAATTAATCACTCTTCCACCTGAAGAATTAGCACTGGATGCCACACTCCCCTCCCCTGCCGAGGCTTACTTGAACACGCTCTCTACATCAGGCCGGCGCACGCAGGCT
>DATIUL010000036.1:0-8345 GCA_035466865.1 Anaerolineaceae bacterium
AGCACCCAATCTGCCCATTCCAGGTCTGCCTCTTTTAGTGGTTCGATGTTAAGATCCACCAGGCGCTTCTCCCAATCCTGCGGGACCATGGCTGCAATCGTCAGTAAGCCTAACGGCGGGGAGGAGGACTTTTTGCCAATAAATTTCAAGGCATGCTTAAAGCTCCAGAATGTGTCCGGAAATTCAGGATAAACAAGTAATATTTTCATAGGTCCTTTGGTATTTTTTAGATCATGCTGTTTTTTCGGGTTCGTTGGATCCCACTGTTTCTTTTGGTTCGTCGGATCTTACTTTTCCTTCATGCGCAGGTTTTTTTACGTTCGGTTTTTGAACCTGTTTCTTCACAGCTGGTTTCTTTTCGGGTTGCACCGGCTGATCCAGCAAATACGCTTCGGTGATCTGGGCATTGATGCGACGATACATTTTTGCCATTTCACTCGCCGGGTATGGCATGTCTTCCTTGAGCCACCAATAGATCAAAGCCAGTAAAGCCCCCGAAAGGTAAGTCTCCAGAAAATCCTGGGGATAACTAAATTCTTTACCGGTAACCTGCCTAAGTTGATCAAGCCGTTCGCGCACCTTATCGCGGATGATCAGCTGCATCTGGTTTGAGGCAATCGTGCCGCCTTTGCCGATCTCCATAATACGGTAAAAGTCGTAATTCTCCTCAGTGAGGTTGAAAAGCTTCTCAATGGCTTTTTCTTCCAAAACGCCGTCCTTGCTGCTTTCAATCTGCAAAGTGGTACCAATAAAGTCCTCAAACCGCTGATTCATTAAATCAGTCAGCAGATCATCTTTCTCGCGGTAATGTAAATAGAAGGTCGCTCGCCCAAGATTGGCCTTGTTGGTCACATCCTGAATATTAAACTCGTCATACCCCTGTTCGAGTATCAACTCGTGCATGGCATCCCTGAGTAGTTTTTTGGTTCTCACAATGCGGCGATCATCTTTTTTTACCATGGTTATTCCTGTTCACCTTTTGATTTCGCGTATATTAATGGACTGTCGTCTATTATTAGATAAGTATAAATCTCGTGTATATTATCGTCAAGGGAAAACATGATTGGATTGCTGAATTTCAGGATTTGCTGAAGACGGTATAATTTCACCCATGCTTAAGTCCCAAACTAATCAGCAATCCACCAATAACATTTTGGGTATGAATCTGGATGGCGAACGGGTGTTATTGGTTTACGGCGGATTGACTGGCAGCGTGTACGAGACGCTAGCTTCTCCCATCCCCAACAAGGACAGCTTGCCAACCATCCTTGACCAGCTTTGCATCGAGGCTGACAAGCTGATTTCGCTTGTTCAGGCACAAAGGCTGCCCCTGCCGGATCGAATATCCATTGCCATCACAGGGGATTACGATAACGAAACTGGCATCCTACATTCTTCTGATGACTTCCCCGAACTTCAAGATGCAACCATCCGTTCTCAGATTAGCATGCGGTTTAATTTGCCGGTCTTCATGGAACAAAAAGCCAATGCCGGCGCGTTAGCTGAATATCTTTTTGATAAAGGCAAAGATGCCCGTAACCTCGTCTTTGTGAGCCTTGACCCTGTTCTGCGCTTGGGCATCCTAACTGATGGCAAAATCTACCGCAACCTCGGTGGTACAGCTGGCAATATCGGCCTCCTGCCTACTGGCCGCACCCACCCCAATAACGGGGCTTCCATCAGCTATAACCAGATTTGCTCCAGCGGAGGCATGCTGCACACAATCATTAACCAGCACCTTCAGCATTGGGAGCGCAATGTCACACTGCCGCAGATAATTCAAGATGCCAATCAGGGTGACCCTTACGCACTTGAGAGTTTTGCTGAAATCGGGAAACAGCTTGGCCAGAGCCTGGCAGGGGCAACCATGCTTCTGCGACCCGAATTATTTTTTATCGGTTACCCTGTTTGTCTCTTGGGTAACGTTTTTGAGGAAGCGGTATTAGAGGGGATTGCTGAAGCAACTGGACTGGTGGATTCCAAACTTCCCAAGGTGCTTGCGTCCAACCTTGGTGTGCACTTACCAGAATTACAGGCACTTGCCCCCGCCTGCGCTGCTTACAGAAAACCCTGAAAACAGTTTGAAATGCTTGTTTTAATCCTCTGAAGAAGAGGAGGTCTTATTAGCCTTAATTTTGGCTTCTTCCAGCTGGCGCAAGCGGTATTGCTCTTTTTCTTTCTCCGCTATCTTCTGCGCCCTGGCCTTCTCATCTACGTGTGAAAGACTTTTGGCATCCAAGATGCTCTGTACCAGGAAATAAGTGACTAGGATAAAGCCAATTACTCCCATAACCAGTGTCATCATTGTCGTGTGTTCGGGTAGAAATATGCCAGGGAAGGTCTTTGAATTAATATAAATTTGACCCTTGAAAAAGTAGAAGACGTTAACAATAATGGCAATGATTCGAATTTCGGTTGGTCCCAGGCCAATGTTTGTCATTACGAAGACACCGGATACATAAGTTTTCAGGTATACATTGATCATTAAAAGCAGATATCCAATCAGGGCAAAGGTGGTAATCTGAAGGTTGCCCAAACCAGAAAAACCGATGCCCAGGAACATCAACACCGCGCTGAAGGCATCAATGGAATGATCCAGGAAGAAGCCGAAACGCGGCCGCTCAATATGGCGGTAGCGGGCAATCGTGCTATCCAGGCTATCTCCCACCCAATTTAGAAAAAATCCCAACGAAGCAATTAATAACCACCAGTTGTAGCGTAAATTATCCTGCCCGGCTTTAAAATCTTTGCCGACCATCACGTAAGACACAAAGATCAAAATTGACGCAAGAGTACCAAAAGCGGTCATCACATCAGGAGTGACCCAAAGCGGAGCCCGGGCGGACATCCAGCGCAGTGCTGGCCTTTCCAGAAAACTTAATACGGATTGATTAATACGGACGTGTTGCCCGGTTGGTTTTTCGCTCTCACTCATTGATTACCTCTTCGTTAATTGTAGGTGTTGGCCATAGTGGTTTAAGTATTGCCCATTGATTGGCATATTCCTCAATCCAAGGCTCAATCACTGCTGTAATCTTCTTGATATTACCATCATCCGCCTCATCGCTGGCAGAAAAATAGATTGGTTCTGATGCCACGACGTAATAACGGCCATCTGGTTGACGGATTGCAGCACCAATGCGGATTTTAGCCCCTGAATCGACGGCCAGTTTTTCGTAAAAGGTCGGTAACCTGGAGGGCTTGCCAAAGAACAAAGGCATCCGTTTGAGGTTGGGGTCATCTCCGGGACGATCAATGCCAGTAATTACAACGCCCTTTTCAGCCAGGATTTTTCGTGCTTGCCTGAAGGCATTCAAGGACATGGGCATGACGGTTAAGCCTTTTTCGGCTCGTAATTTATTCTGGGCTTTGTAGGCTGCAGTCGGGGAGGGTACCGCCAAAACTAACGCCTTGATCCCGGAAACGGCCACGATTGATGTCATAAGGTCAAAATTACCTAAATGGGGCCCTATAAACATTAAAGGCTCTCCATTTTTTCCGTCCTTGAAAAACATCTCCTCTGCTTGCGGTGAAAGCGTATAAGCAGATTTGAGGGCTTCACGATGTCGGTAATAATAAAAATATTCAAAGAGGTGTACCGTCATGAATTGACAGGTTTCCAGACAGCGTTTTTCCATCTCTTCGGGGGATAAACTGCCACCTGAAATTACACTTTGGTTGGCCATTATGCCCATACGGATGGGATTCTTCTTTCGGCTGGCAAGGTAGGCCCCTAACTTAAGTGCAATTTTCCTGCCTTTTTCAAGCGGCATCACTCTGCCGAGCCAAAGGCCCAACCGCACTGGTGTGTCAGCTTTTAAGAAATCTACCAGGTTCATCAGGACTTTGATTTTACATCAATTGGCCAACAGATGGCGATTCTATTAACAAGAAATACTTACCTGACCTTATTACGGCGAGAATTGACGAATTTAACCAGACTGGCAAGGAGGTAAGCAAGCCCCATGATGAGGATGATGACAGCCCCGGCAGGTAAGTTCAAGCTGTATGAAAGCAGCAATCCTGCTACACTGAATGCCAAACCCATACCAACGGCCAGAAGCATAATTTCCCAAATTCGCCGACTGAACATATTGGCAATTGCCGCTGGAATGGTGAGGAAAGCAATCACCAGAATAAGCCCCACTACGCGCATACTAATTACCACTGCCAATCCCACCACGACTATCATGGCCAGGTATAAACCTGTAACTGGCAAATTGCGCACGGCCGCAAATGTTTCATCGAAGGAAATTGCCTGCAATGGACGGTAAAACAGCCAGATGAAGAGGATCGCCACCACGGCCACCAGCATCATTAACCATAAATCCAGCACCGAGACTGCCAGGATGCTCCCAAAGAGATAGCTCATCAGGTCAGCCTTATAACCTGGGCTGAGGCTGACAAAAATGATGCCAACAGCCATGCCTATTGCCCAAAGTACACCAATGACTGTGTCCGCGCGTTCGTGCAATTTGCGTTGGGTTAATCCCATTGCCAACGAAGAAACCAACCCAAAACCTATAGCCCCGAGCACCGGGTCAAAGCTAAAAAAGTAAGCCAGCCCAACACCGCCATAGGCAGCATGCGCAATGCCTCCACTAACCATCACGATGCGGTTGAGCACTACCAGGGTTCCTATCGTGCCACAGGTCAGGCTCACCAGCACTGCTGCCAGCAGAGCGTTTCTCATAAAGTCAAAAGCCAGGACGTTCCGGATCCACTCAATCATGCTGGTGCTCCTTCGTGGACTCGTTAAAGGGTTCGAGCTCAAAATCGGTCAGTTTCACATCTTTAGGTCCTTCGTATTCCAGGCAGCGGTTAACGTAGCCAATTGATTTGGCGTGCCGCTCCAGCGTATGCAGGTCGTGCGAAACCATCAGAATGGTCGCGCCTTCCGCATTTAGAACGTCCAGTAATTCATAGAGTTGTTTGCTGGCTTCAGTATCGATGTTGGCTGTGGGTTCATCGAGCAACAGGATCTTCGGGTCTGTCGCCAGGGCTCTTGAAATGTAGACCCTTTGTCGCTGCCCGCCGGAAAGATCAGCCACTGCCTTATTCTTCAACTCGTAAACACCAGTTTTGCGCAAACTATCGGAAATTGCCAGTTTATCAGCCTCTGAATACCCTTGGTTCCACCAGCCTCCCCTCAGGCGCCCCATCCCCACGACATCCCAAACATTGATTGGAAATTGCTGGTCGTTTAACTGGCTTTGCGGCACATAACCGATAAAGGCCCGCCCTTCTTTTGGGGGTAATCCCATCACTTCCACAAGGCCGTTGAATGGCTGCAATAAGCCCAGGATAACGCGCATAATTGTTGTTTTACCACCGCCATTAGGCCCAATCAGGGCGATATAATCGCGTGCGTTTACCCGCAAGTTTATATCTTCAAGAACTGTATCGCCCTCGTAACCCGCGCAGACCCCTTCGAGCCGGATTATGCAATCCTTCTTATCTTCAGTTAGCCCGGCCATTAATTAAGTCCTTTTCCAAGCAAACCGGCAATTTCCAGCATATGAACCGGCCAGTCTTCAACCAACTGTTCAATCTCAAACGTTTGGCTTATACCCAAGGACTTGGAAACGGTCTGAGCCATCTTAACGCTGGTATTGCGCTGGACGTACAGGGTTTTGATCTGGTACTCTTGAGCTAATTCCAACAATTGCGCCAATTCTCCGGGGGTCGGTTCCTGCCCACCGATTTCCACTTGTAACTGTACCAACCCGTAATCCATGGCAAAGTAAGCCAGCAAAGGGTGCATTATCAGGAATTCCTTATGCTTGATATTCTTCAAAGCCTCTCTAACACCAGCATCAACCTCGTCAATCTTTTCAAGCAAAGAAGCGAGGTTCTTGTCGTATGTTGTTTTGTTAACCGGGTTGAAGTTGACAAGTGCATCAGCCATATTTTGTGCAACCACTTTCATGCGTTGTGGCGAAAACCAAATGTGTGGGTCTGGCTCGCCTGCTTGTGAGTTGCTCTCGTTCAAACTTCCCCCGGAAGTGAGCAGATTAACCCCTTTTGTTGTATCAACCACCCGCATCATGCCATTGGAACTCGAGAGGCGAGGCATCCAGGCGCGTTCATATTCAACGCCAATCGTGAAATAAATATCTGTTTGCGCCAAAGATTTCATCTGGGAAGGTTTGGGTTCATAGGTGTGCGGGTCATCACCAACATTGACCATAATTTGCACCACAGCCAGATCACCCGTCAGCTCTTTTACCAACCAGGCTTGGGGGGCAATGCTCACCGTAATCTGCAATTTATCCTTAACTGGAGCAGGGGTCACCACACTGCACCCAACCAAAAAGGCAGCAATTAGCATCAGGCTCAGAAATCTTTTCACAGCTTTTTCGCTCCGTCCGTCTGGCAATTTGGGCAAAGGCCGATGAATTGCAGCAAATGAGCACTGATTTTGTAATGTGTTTGCGCTTCCGCACGAGCAATCAGCTCTTCAAGCTCATCTGCGGCCTCAAATTCCACTGTGTTGTTGCAATTTTGGCACAGGATATGGTGGTGATGGTGCGTACTTTTACAGGTAAGGTAACCTAACTCACCTTGGTCGTTATAGATTTTTTCTGCCAAGCCCAACCGCGCCAACAGGTCGAGGTTGCGGTATACAGTGACTAAACTGGCCGCCTCTCCTTGCTCTTTTAACTTATCAAATAGCGCGCTCGGGCTCAGCGGTTGGTCGTTGGTTGAGAGAATTCCCAGTATTTTCTTCCTGGCACTTGAAAGGCGATAGCCTTGTTGTGAAATGGTAGATTCGATGCTCATATGCCTTCTTATTGATAGTTCTTTTCAATAAGAAAATATTATATGCCCGAAAATTTTACTGTCAACAAACACTTTATACGTATATGCATTTCTTACAAATCATCTGCTATAATTTGCCGGTTACTTGGGTACTTACCCAGAATTGGAGAAAAATGGACACAAAAGTTATTACTAATATTGAAAATGATTCGGTCGTTCAAATGGCCTATAACCTGACAGTTAACGGCGAGGAAGTCGAATCGGACACCCTCGAGTATTTGCACGGACACCAAAACCTAATTTCAGGTTTGGAAAATGCTCTTACCGGTATGAAAATTGGCGATGTCAAACAAGTGCACGTGTTGGCGGCGGATGCCTACGGTGAAATTGATGACAACCTGATTACTGTCTTAAACCGTGAATCCTTCCCAGCTGATTTTGAGATTAAACTTGGCCAGACCATGCGCATGCGTGACAACGAAGGCCACATTTTCTCTGGGATTGCCACCGCGATGGATGAGCAAACTGTTGAAGTAGACATGAACCACCCCATGGCCGGCAAAGATCTGGATTTCAAAGTCACCATCATGGATATTCGCGCCGCCACACCGGAAGAACTTGAAGCTGGCATGGCCTGCGGCGACAGCTGCTCATGCGATTCCTGCGGCGACGGCTGTTCCTCCGGCTGCTGCTAATTCACACTTCATAATCATCAAAAAACGCTGGCGCAATTGAAGGGCCAGCGTTTTTATTTCCTAATATCAATTAGTTATTTTTTCTGTTGGGTGGCTCCCAATAAGGCGCTGATGAGCCCATACGATATGCCAGCGATCGGCCAAACAATCCAGGTGAAGCCCCAATTGAAGGATGTGAAGCTCCAGACCAGGTAACCAATGGTCACCAGGGTCCAGTAGAAGCCGCCAAATCGTTCCGCAATTTCATTACCTTTGCGGCGAGATTTTGTGTAATCGCCAGTATTCAACAGGATTTCGTAGGCTTCCTGCTCTGTGCCCCCAGTAATGAACAGGTAAACAGCCAGTGCAACCAACCCTAATAGCACAACCACAGGCACAACCTCCAACGGGCCACCTTCAGAGTTTATTAACACACCCGTTATTGCCATTTGAGCCGCGCCCAGAATGATGAGAAGCACACCGGTAGCCACTTTTCGGGCGAACACCGGGCGGAAGGCATCTTGCCTCCCACGGATCATGGCTGAAACGTTTTCACTCAGAGTGACTGGATGTTTCTCAAGGTCTTCATATTTTTCGGCTTTCATGCCATTGACGATGAACATGTAAACAGCAATCCCTACCGAGAGCAGTAGGATGCCAATCCCTATTGCGGCCGCCAGGTTTTCCGGGATGCCTATCCGGCTGCTTAACCCCGTTAGTACGATCAAAGGTAACGCCGACAGGATGCACAAGGCCACCCCCAGACCAATTCTGGAAGAGGTTTCTCGGGTATCTTTCAGGTATTGGTTCACCTGGTCGCCATCCATGGCGATGATATTCTCCGGATCCAAAGAGGCGCTCACCTGTGGGGCGATGCCCAATTGGGGTCCCAATTCTTCCAGATTACCA
>DATIUL010000037.1:0-3672 GCA_035466865.1 Anaerolineaceae bacterium
CAGCGAACCATCCACAATACAGCTCTTCCTGCAAATCAAATGGACGGGTTTACTGCTTTTACCAGCGGCATATCTGCATTTTTCGGGGGAGCTACTGACTTTGACGGGCCGGCCAAGCCGTGGTCGCAGGCGCAGGGTTGAAATCCTGATTTATGCAGTATCGCTGATTGGAGCTTTACTTGTCTGGGCTGGCGTAATTGTCGGGGGTTTGGCACCTACGAGGCAGCCAATGCCTTACCTGGTGCGAAATGATGTCACTTTTGGTTTTGGCATTTACTACCTGGTAGTAATGGCAATGGCTTCTTACAATCTTGTGCGGGCATATCTGCGAGGTAAAACCGCTACAACAAAACGTCGTTTACTGTATTTGCTGGCTGGTGCTGCTGCCCCGGCATTGAGTGCCATCATTTTTATGTTCCATGGCAATGCCTTTTTTGCCCAACATCCAGATGTATTTTGGATTGTTTCCAGCGTCGGGGCGGGATTAACAGTCTTGTTCATCATTTTGATGGCATACGTAGTCTCATTTTATGGGGTCACCTGGACAGACCGCATCATCCGCAACCGTCTATTCCGATGGTTGTTGCGTGGGCCCTTTGTGGCCGCGATTACACTGGGAGCTACAACCGCCGTCCGCCGTGTAGGGGCAACATTTGGCAACCCGTACATTGCCTATGTCCCCATGGTTATGGTAGGGGCGATCATTGTGCTCGAATTTCTGATCAACATTTTTTCTCCGAAAATTGAAAAGTGGCTTTTTAGGGATGGAGAACAAGAAGATTTGAATATCATCCAAACCCTGGATGAACGCATGCTGACCATTAAAGACCTACATCAATTTTTGGAGACTGTGGCAGCTTCAGTTTGCGACAGGCTGCAGGTTCCCCAGTGTACTATTGGCATTTTAGACTCAGGCAAAATGACCCAGGTAATTGTGACTGGCGAGAAACACGCCAGGACCAACATTAAAATTGACCAGGGTGTCATTGACCTTGTGCAGGCCAACCTGAATTCTTCAGAAGGTTTTATAGAGTTAGAAGGGGTCGGCTATTTGCCTCTGATGGTTATTGATGGCTTAGAAAAAGCAGTTGGTAAAGAAGAATTAGTGGGTATTTTGGCAGCTCCTTTACCGAAAGCAGAAATGGTTGACGATGAGCAAATGGAGTCCATCAGTCTGCTGGCAGAACGAGCAGCATTGGCTATCAAAGACCGTCAAGTTCAACAGCAAATATTGAAATCCATTACTTCGCTTCAAGTCGAAGTGGATCTAATTCAGGAGATGCGGGCAACCGCCAGTGTAGAGCCATTTTTCAATCTTCAGGTACCGAATCGCGTTCTCCAGGCGGACTTTGTCGATTGGGTACGCGACGGCCTAACGCATTACTGGGGAGGGCCGAAATTGACAAATAGTCCACTGCTTGAGCTGAAAATTGTCCAGAAGTACAGTTTGGATCTGGATGGAAACCGCACAAATGGATTGCGAAGTGTTTTAAAAGAATGTATTGAGAGAACAAAGCCACAAGGGGAGCGCAAATATACTGGCGATTGGCTGCTCTACAATTTGCTGGATATGAAATATATCCAGGGCAGGAAGGTAAGGGATGTTGCTCACAAACTGGCAATTTCCGAAGCAGACCTTTACCGCAAACAACGTGTGGCCATTGAAGCAGTAGCCCTGAATATTATGGAGATGGAAAATGCCAGTGATATTTCTGGGGCACTCAAAAAGGAACCTTCAGACACTGTAAGTTGAGAGCTAATTGCGCCAGTTTGGCATGGAAACTGCAAGTATTTCCTTGAATAATGCCTTATTCTGACGGAGAACTTATGATTCAAACTGAGACACGTAAAGTCAGCTCGCGGAATCGGCGTGAGGACGCGCCGCAAGACCTGCGGCCAATCCCTCCCAATGAACTGCTAAATGAAAAATCTGCCATTGCCAAACGGGTAAGCCGATTGGTTTGGGATGTATTTGGTTTAGCCTTGGTCGTGGCTGGTTTGATCGCCTTGTTAGGTGTGTTTGGCATCAGCAGAGGGTCAAGCCTGAATACGTTTGTGCAACTGCTCAGGCGCTTTTTTGGCATTGGACGATTTGTGTTACCTCTGGCGGTAATTTCCACAGGCTGGTTAATCCTGGTCTGGCGGAAAGACCCCGGCACACAAATGCATGTAGGCAAAGTTGTGATGGTCGAACTCGGCATATTGTCGTTTTTGGGAGCGGCCTCAGTTTTCTATGGGGATACGATCGAGATGGTCGAAAGTGGCCAGAGCGCTGGAGGAATTGTAGGCTGGGGGATTGGCCAGCCGTTGAACAGCGTGATTGGGTGGGTAGCCGCAGGACTGCTACTGGCATTTTTCACTTTTGTCTTAATCATGGCCGGTATGAATGGCTTTGGAGCCGTGGAACGCTGGGCGCTTACCCAGGCTGGAGAACCAATCACGGTAGAAATTCCTGAGAATTTCCAGGCACCCATTCCATCTTCCTTGTTGGTAAATCCCCCGGTTCCTTTACGGCAAGCAAATTCCAAGCCCATGGTTACAAAAAATGTAACTGATGCAGAAAGTGTATTTAAAATTCAAAGACCAAAAGAACAATTAGGGTTACCGCTAAAGTATAAACTAGGGGGTAAATTGAACCGCCTGGATGAGCCGAAAACTAAAAGCGAAGGACCAGCCAAACGATCCAATGAATTACCGCCTTTAAGCCTGCTGGATGAAGAAAAAGTGACTGTTGCAAACCAGGTGACCATCAATATGACGGCAGGGTTGATCGAAAAAACCCTGGCAGATTTTGGTATTCCTGCCAAAGTTGTAGGTTACAGGGTTGGCCCAGCGGTTACGCAATACGCGGTAGAACCCGGGTTTATGGATAAGGCCAATTCTGAAGAAAAACAGAAAGTGCGTATTTCACAAATTTCAACTCTAAATAAAGATTTAGCGTTGGCCCTAAAAGCTGAAAGATTGCGCATCGAAGCGCCTGTACCTGGCAAATCTTATGTGGGTATTGAAGTGCCAAATGCAATCCATGAAGTTGTGCACTTGCGACCTGTGCTTGAGTCGGAGGCGTTTACACGCGCAAATTCACCCCTGGCGGTGCCTTTGGGAAGGGATGTCAGCGGTCAGCCCCTGGTTTCTGACCTCGCCAGCATGCCACACCTGCTTATTGCAGGTACGACAAACTCAGGTAAATCCATTTGCATCACCGCTATTACTACCAGTTTGATTATGAACAATCAGCCGGAAGATTTAAAACTGGTGATGATTGACCCCAAAATGGTGGAGCTCAGCCGCTTTAATGGCATACCGCATTTACTGGGGCAAGTTGAAACCAATATCGAACGCATCCAGTCAGTCTTACGCTGGGCTACCAGTGAAATGGATTACCGTTATAAATTATTGGAAGCTCAACACTCCCGCAATTTGGATTCTTACAATACCCGTATGGACCATTCCGGTGGTAACCGGCTGCCCAGGATCGTTATCCTGATTGACGAGTTGGCGGACCTGATGATGACCGCGCCTGAAGTGACGGAGACCTCCCTGGTAAGGCTGGCCCAAAAGGCCCGAGCGGTTGGCATGCACCTGGTGGTGGCAACCCAGCGGCCGAGCACGGATGTGGTCACAGGCGTAATCAAGGCAAATTTCCCCACTCGCATCGCTTTTACAGTGGCC
>DATIUL010000038.1:0-5557 GCA_035466865.1 Anaerolineaceae bacterium
ACGACCACTGCGTGGCTTATCAAATAGCGCACAAATGCCGCCGTCTTTCCAAGCATGTAGCCATGTTGCCGCCGTTTGTCGGCAAATATTAAAGATACTGGCAATCTTCGCCAGCTTAAATCCATTATCACTTAATAAAATGGCATGGGCTCTTATTCGAGGAGCATGGCATGGATGATTCTTATGCATTTCTTCTAAGGTTAGAATTTCTTCGTGTGGGAGCGAGTTGACAGCCAGCATGGCATGGAATATAAGGTATCTTCAAATGCTAGCATGATAACTTATTACTTTAATTGGTTTTTGTTAAAAGACTTTTGAACACCTACTTACCAAGCATTCAATTTTTCTGACCCCAATTATTCCAATAAACAGGAGCTTAGTTCTACTTTGTTAAATTAACATTGCCTTAACCCGATGAAAAAGCCAATTGTTTGTTAAAAGCGTTATCAATTGATGTTTGACGCTTCCGGTGCCGCTTTTCCATCTGCCGCACTACTTCATCAGGATCAACATCTCGCCTTGGCAAAAATATGCGGAGTAAGGTTTCAATGTCATTGCAACTTAACAATGGAACCTCCTCTTGATGACGCTCCCGTTCTTCAACCATAAATAGCATGGACATTGAAACCAGAGCCATGTGATGGTGCCACGATTGCCACTTCCTGGCTTGATAATCGGCCATTCCTGATTCACTTTTGCCATCTTCAAATGCGCGTTCGATCCAAAAGCGCTGTCCCTGCATTTGGGCAAGCTGGTGTGTTCTTGTTTCTGCGGGCGCATTGGATAAGGTATATTTGCAGGTTTCCTGCGAATTGAGTTCCCGGCGCACAAGCAGATGCCAGAGATGTGCGTTTGGCTCATTTTTGTCCCATAACCAGACGCGTTGGTGCAATATCTCGACAATCAGTTCGCCTTTGGTACTGTCGCGAAGTTTATAACGTTGCCAGGCTTCTTCAGGCTGAGTTTCCTTCCAGTTACCAACACGAACAGGTTTAGTTTGCGCCTGATAGCGCGAGGTTTTTCGCCCGCGCTTGTTGTTTTTCCTCTGTGGAATAACCGGCTGAGGATCTTCAAGGTAGATCAGTTGATCTTTATGAACATCAACGACAAAGATTTCATCCATGTTATTCAGTCCCCGCAGAAAGGCTGGTTCTTTTCCGTAACCGCCATCGGCACCCACCCAAGCAAAATGAATGCCCTGTTGACGTTGGTGCCTAACCATTTCCAAGGCCAGTTCCGATTTGATTTTGAAGTGACGGCAGGATTCCGGAATCCCTGACTTTTCGCATCGTTGCTCCTCTTTGCTCCATCGTTCCGGCAGATAAAGGCGGAAATCTATCAGAGTGGCCCGACTACCTCGTCCCAAGGCGGCAAAAACCCCAACCTGACAGTTATCGACCTTACCCAGTCGGCCATTCCACTGGCGCGCAACGCCAACCGAGTGTTCACCTTTTTTCTCAAATCCGCTTTCATCCAGCAACAGACAGCTCTCGTCACCTCCCAGTAACAGATTGGCTTCCTGTGCCTCTTGATTCATAACTGCTGTTGGCATTACTGTCGCTCGCTTTCAGACGGCGCCGAATAAGTTGGACAAACTGATAGGCCAATACGGTAATGAACAAATAACTGTCAGCCCGCTCTTCTTTACGATGAAAGATGGGCCGAAAACCCCGATCACTCTTGAAGCAGCGAAACACAGCTTCGAGGTCAGTGAGCATCCTATAGGTGCGCCATAGCTGCTCTTCCGGCCATTGGGTTTGGTTGCTGTGCAGGCAATAGACACCCGGGAGATCCACATAAGAACCTGGGGCAAGGTGTTTTTGCCAAGTGATGCTCAGGGGTTTTTCGCCGCTGTCATCGGTCTGCGAACGGCGCACAAAGCCTGTCCTGAGCTATGTCGAAGGGCCGCTGCCGTCCAGGACTAACCCCAGCGTCACCAGCGGACAATCCGAGCGCTCCCTTCGGCACGGCTCAGGACAGGTTTCCTTTGAGCGACCATTTCGGGCCGCTTCGACAAGCTCAGGACAGGCTTTGGTATTGTGTGGTACTTCGCCTTCGAAATAGGTGTTGGTGAGATCGTACAGGGTGATGGGGGTCGAAAAACCAAACAAATCCGTCAGGCGCGTGAATAAGGTTTGCTCGATCCGGGCGCTGTGCTTCCACAAAGTATCTGCCGCCCGGTACATCGTCATCAAGGGCAGGCTTGCATAGTCAACCTCCAGTAACTCACCCAGGGCGCTTTGCTTCGTTAGCCAGTTGTGGGTGGCCAACTCCGAGCCCACACCGGCCATACGACCGATAATGGAACCCACTATCGCGGCTATGTGCGCGCCATTGATGCCTAGATGGGCCAGCAGTTCGAGGAAATTCAATTGTTGCATAGCCCAAAGTCCTAACTTTTCCACGCCGACGGTTCTGGGCCGGGTCAATTCCAGGGCGTCTACATCGACAGTTTGCAGATCGGCTGGCGTAGCCGCTACCGATTCTACCGACGCGGCAGGCGGCACAGCAGGGCTTGAATGACCCTCATCCGCAAGCGCTGTTTTGCTAACGGCCGCCCGTTGCTCTATAAGCTGAGCGGCAATGCGTTGCGCCGTTTTTCAACGGCTAACGACAAGTCGATAGGTAATAACTCAGTCTGGTGGCTTAGCAATTGCTCAATTCTTACGCAAAGCGAAGCTCACAAATCTTGATCAACAGCGAAATGCCTACCCAGATTCAATTAAGGTCATCTGACGCGGTTTCCCCTCCACGCGTTGGCTAGCGAGTTAGCCTTCTATGATGCGCTGGCAAACAACGAAGAGTCTGCGCGCGAACTGGGTGATGAAACCCTCAAGAAAATCGCCCATGAGCTGGCGGAAAATTTAGGCAAAAGCACCAGTGTGGATTGGTCAGTGTGGGAAAGTGTCCGTGCCAGCTTGAGATTGATGGTTAAGCGAATACTGCGCAAATACAAGTACCCGCCTGCCAAACAGGAAGAGGCAGTGCAACTGGTGCTGGAGCAGGCAGAGAGTTTGTGTGCTGAGTGGGGTTAGACTTTTAACAGAAAAGGAAAAACACTGATGACAACGGTTTAAGGTCTTTGGATATTTACTACAGAACCGTTTGCATAACATCAGTGTTTAAAACGAATATAAATACACTCCGCTATCGTCAAACCACCCCAGGCAAGAGCGCCTGAAGCCATCCCCGCCATTGCATTGAGCAACGGAGAAGCCAGCACTTCCAACATGCCGCCGATGGCCGGTACGAAATTGCTACTTTGTGCAATGGACTCGATAAAATGATGCGCTGGAGGAATGCCGTGGATGAGAATCCCTCCGCCCACCATAAACATCGCCACAGTACCGGCAAAAGAAAGCAACTTCATCAAATAAGGAGCGCCAAGCAAGCAGAATCGACCAACTTTATGCTGAATTATCGGCCATAGACCGATACCCGGCCTTTGGCAAAGATAGAGTCCTGCATCATCCAGTTTCACAATGAGTGCAACCAGGCCGTATACACCGATGGTCATAATCAGCGCAATACCGGAAACCACAGCCACCTGGGTTGCAAAAGCCGCTGTTGCCACGGTACCCAGCGAGATGACTATAATTTCGGCCGATAGCACAAAGTCAGTACGAACGGCACCCCGAATCTTGTCCTGCTCAAGCGTCGCCAGGTCGATATCAGGATTAGCTAATGCCGCAGCCAATTCGGCATGGTAGGCTTCATCTTCAACATGAGAATGCAACAAAGGATGCGCCAGTTTTTCAAACCCTTCAAAACACAGATAGGCACCGCCCAGCATCAGCAACGGTATAATCATACCAGGCACAATCCAGCTGATTACCAGCGCCGATGGTACTAAAATCAGTTTGTTTCTTAGTGAGCCTTTCGCTACCGCCCACACCACCGGCAGTTCTCGCTCTGCCCGAATACCGCACACCTGCTCGGCATTCAGCGCCAAATCATCACCCAAGACGCCGGCAGTTTTCTTTGCCGCGATCTTGGTCATCAAAGCCACGTCATCCAAGACTGAGGCGATATCATCGAGTAAAGCTAAAAGGCTTGCACCGGCCATATTGAACTCATTTTAAAAAGTTAATTAAATAATTGGAGATATACCAGGCTTATTATGGCCGGTATACCTGGATTTACAATATGGGTTTTATGAATCTTAAAGAGTTTCAGGTTTGCCGAAGGTTAAAAGGTAGGATATGATCGTTATTACCTGACCAAATACTTAAGTAGTGTTATCAAAAAATAAGTGCTGTCCCGATTAAGATGAGTTGGAGTTTTTACTATGTCTTCTTTAATGTCTATGTCAAATAACGCGTGTCGTCGTGCAGCGCAGCTTTTTATCACTATTGTGATAATACTGGTGGTGGGTAAATTGATAACACTGGTGCCTGTGATGCATCAATTACAATTGGCTGATACATTCAAGGCTGCAGAAGTTATCTGGTTTCTTGCCAAGTTAGCCGCGCTGATTATGTTTTTTCTTTTTGCACGCTATTTGATTGAAGCTATCCCGAATAATGGCGGTACATTGTCTTTTGTAAAGGGTATTGCAGAACCCTTAACTGTACTATTGATTGTGATTATGGGACAGGCGTTGCTTTGGCAATTACTGGTACCTTTTGTCGATGGAGTAGGTAGGACAGTTTACTATAGTGCTGCCATCATTCTGATTGTGTGTGTTAGTGTTTGGTTTGTTTTAAGCGCTTATCGAAATGCCCTCTATATAGTAGATGCTGTAAAAAAAATTGGCGAAACTTTATCCCGGTTTATTCCGCAACAGAAAATTGTCTGCGCTCAGTGCCATGCGGAAATTTCCACTAATGCCAATTATTGTAACCAGTGTGGTCATAAAATACAGTAATCTCTTTCTTCCAGCAACTCTTTAACGACAGGGGTTACCTGATGCTACGGAAACTGAATCATGCCGCTGCTGCGCGGCTATTGGGCATCAGCTTTATCCTGCTGGGATTTCCTGCTTTTGCTGAACCGCCAGTAGTCGAAGAGGTGCTGGGCGTATTGGGGATGGATAAGCGCCAGATTAACGAACTTGCGCAAGGTCAGCCCATCACTTATGCCTTGAGTGAAGACAGCGCCGACGAGCTTGCCGTGGGTATTGCCTGGTATCTGCCAGTTCCTTTGGTCAAGGTGGCCGGGCATCTGCGGCTGGAGCATCCTGATTCGCTAGACGTTGACGTTACTGCCCACGGGATGTTGACGGAGCATGGCGGGACGAATTCCTTGTCACCTGTCGTCCTATATAAGGAAGTAGCCCAGGCTTTGTTGGATGCAGAGCCGGGAGACGAATTCAACCTGTCCGCCGATGAGCTTGGTAGCTTCAAAACTCTTAAAAATATGCTCAATCGGACGCCTCACAGGGCCATCGAGGACGTGGTCGGACAGCACTACCGGGAGATTCTGTTCCATCGCTTTGAATCCTATCGGCGCGGGGGAACGAATGCGATAGCTCCTTATGCACGAGAGGATAGCGCGGATTCCAACCCTTCTTTGGAACTGCGCCAGGCAGCAAAAGCAAACGCTATCCTGGCGCGTT
>DATIUL010000039.1:0-7044 GCA_035466865.1 Anaerolineaceae bacterium
ACGGCAGCCTTTGGGGCAGGCAGTACAAATGAATTCACGCTCGGTTGTCATTTATGCCTCCGCCTTGGGTGTGACCTGCACGGTCAGTTTCTCAGCCCTGTGTACCGCTTCGTAATGTGCCGGTTTGAGCGGAATGGTCACCATCTCCCCCGGACGGGCGTAACGCTCCAGTTTGCGGGTAATCTGCGAATGACCATCGTGCACTTCCACATACACCGGTTCCTCCAGGGGTCTTGTCACGCGCATCTGCAGGCGAACTTCGGTAGTCTTGAGGGTTTCCTTGTTGAGAGTTTGCGGCACCACATAGCGCACATTGGGGCCGGCATCCACTTTAATGTGGGCATCCTCGGCTTTCAACTGGCCGGCTGCGAACCTGGCAGCGCCTTTACCAGCCACAAAGCCAGCCTCGGTCACCCAATCCACCAGGTCGTAAACGTGCACTACGTTCCCCGCGGCAAAAATGCCGGGCACGTTGGTTTGGAACTGGTCATCCACCACTGGACCGCTGGTTACCGGGTCAATTTTCACACCTGCACGTTTGGAAAGCTCATTCTCAGGGATCAGCCCAATCGAGAGCAGCAGGGTGTCGCAGGGGATCAGCTCTTCCGTGCCAGCGACCATGCGCCAACGTTCATCCACTTGGACAGTTTCCACTGCCTCAACGCGGTTTTTGCCGAGCACACGCTTGATGGTATGGCTGAGCTGCAAGGGAATATTGTTATCTTGCAGGCACTGCACAAAATTACGAGAGAGGCCTGAAAGGTAATTTTGAATCTCCAGCACGCGCTCCACATGCGCGCCTTCATAGGTGAGCCGGCGTGCCATGATCATGCCAATATCCCCGGAACCCAAAATAACCACTTCCTTGCCGGGCATAAAGCCTTCCACATTCACCCAGCGCTGAGCAGTGCCAGCGGTGAAGATGCCGTTCGGCCGGTAGCCGGGGATGCGAATCTGCGGGCGGGTGCGCTCACGGCAGCCCATGGCCAAAACCACAGCCTTGGCTTCAATTTGGGCGTAGCCATGCTCCACGCTGGAAAGCCAGATGCGCCGATCAGCGCCCAGGTCCATCACCATGGTATTAAGCAGGATTTGGACGCCCAGTCCTTTGGCTTCGTCAATAAACCGCTGCGCGTAGCCGGGACCAGGCAAGTCTTCCTTGAAAATTTCCACGCCGAAGCCGTTGTGAATGCATTGCAATAAAATACCGCCGGGTTCGCGGTCGCGTTCGATAATCAATACTTTCTCAGCGCCTTCGCGTTTGGCGGCGATGGCTGCTGCCAAACCGCCGGGACCGCTGCCGATGACCACCACATCAAAAATACTTTGGTCAAGCATGCGGCAGCTCCTTTGTTTCGCGGTAAAGGAATTGTGAACCTTCTCCACGCTTGGTGACTTCAAATGGGTTTTGGCCTGTTTCACGGCATAGGATATCCACCACCCGGGTCATATCGAAAGCACCCTGGCAGCGACCTGTGCCCAGCCACGTGCGGCGTTTGATGGCATCGTAAGTCAGGGCGGGGATAGGCGCGTGAATTTCGCTGATAATTTCGCTCTCTGTGATGTTTTCGCAGCGGCAAATAACCCTTCCAAAGCGAGGATCTTTGGCCACCAGAGCTTGACGCTCTTGATGGCTCATATCCCTAAAACGCGGTCTGGCAGGCCGGACCGGATTCCAACTCTTCTTCTGTGTCAGCTTTTCCCCGCGTTCCCGCAGCAGACTTGCCACCTCCTCGGCGATAGCCGGGGCGGAGGTGAGGCCGGGTGATTCAATCCCGCCAAGGTTCACAAAACCCTGAACTTCTTCTGGTATCTCGATGATGTAATCATGGTCGTAATTCACGCCAGGGGTCTTGCAGTGGCCGTTGCCGTAGGGCCTCAAGCCAACGAAAGAAGCAATCACAGAGCGCAGGCCAAGCGTCGGCACTAATTTTTGAGCGCCCGCCCAAATCTCATCACCGCCTGCCTGTGTTGAAGCTGTATCTTCCTTATCGGGCACAATGGTCGCATTAGGACCACAGATGGTGTTGCCGTGTACGGTGGTGGTTACTAAAATCCCTTTGCCTTTATCTGTCGGCACGGGGAAAAGGATGCTGGAAGTGGTAATATCCGCGCGGTCAAAGACGTAATACTCGCCTTTACGCCCTTTGATTTCAAATTCAGGGCGAACACCTGCTTTATGCATCACAAGATCCGCGTAAATCCCAGCAGAATTGATTACCCAGCGGGATAGGAAATCTCCCCGGTTGGTACGCACGCCAATGACACGCTTGCCTTCAAAGATGAAGTCCTCAAAGGCTGTATTCAGCAGCACTTTGGCACCGTTCAGCACCGCGCTTTCGGCTGCAGCCACACAGATCTGGAACGGGTCGCAAACCCCACCGGTGGCAGCCCACAAAGCACCGCTCACCTGGGGATTGATGCGGGGCTCATGGCATCTCATCTCTTCTGCGCCAATCAGCTTCATCCCGGGAACACCATTTTTGAGGCCTTGTTGATAAAGTGCTTCCAGGGCTGGCAACTCATCCTCACCAATGGCCACTACAAAGTCGCCAACACGCTCAAACGCAAAGTGCAGGTCGGCAGCCAGTTCATCAAACATGGCGTTTCCGCGCACATTCACGCGTGCTTTGAGCGAACCAGGAACGGGGTCGTAGCCGGGGTGCACGATGGCAGAATTGGCGCTGGTGGCTCCCATGCCAATATCAGCTTCTTTCTCGATCAACAGCACTTTATCCGAATAGCGGCTAAGCTCGCGGGCGATAAAACTGCCGACAACCCCGCCACCAATAATCAGGTAATCATACACTTCCGACATCTAAGCTCCTACTCCCTAGCGGAGTGCCCTTATTATAGCCTCAATAGGGTGATGGAGTGCTAAAATCATGGAGAGGCAACGGGAATTGAGAGGAGCAGAGGATGCCAAAATTTGTTTTATCGATTGACCAGGGAACCAGCAGCACGCGTACAATTCTTTTCAATCGTGAAGGCTGCATCCTGGGGCAAAGCCAGATGGAGCATCAGCAGTTCTACCCCAAACCCGGCTGGGTGGAGCACGACCCGCTTGAAATCTGGGCGAACACCTGTTTGCTGATTGAGAAAGTTTTAGCGAAAACGGGTGTCTGCAAGGAAGACCTTGCCGCGCTGGGCATTACCAATCAACGCGAAACCACCCTGATCTGGGAAAAATCCACCGGCAAACCGATCCATAACGCGCTGGTCTGGCAGGACACTCGCACGGATGCAATCATTGCTGAACTGGCCAGTACAGGCGGGCAGGACCGTTTTCGCGGCAAGGTGGGGCTACCCCTGGCTACGTATTTTTCAGGCCCAAAAATTGCCTGGTTGCTGGCGAACGTAGCAGATGCGCGGGAAAAAGCAGAGGCTGGGGACTTGCTTTTTGGAAACATCGATACCTGGCTAATCTGGAACCTAACTGGCGGTCCAAACGGCGGCTTGCATCTGACGGATGTGACCAATGCATCGCGCACAATGCTAATGAATCTGGATACCCTCGATTGGGATGCGGATATGTTGGCTGAGCTACAAATTCCAAGAGCCATTTTGCCAAGCATCATGCCTTCCAGCGGCTACTTTGGAGAGTGTAAAATTGCTGTCCTGGAAGGAGTGGCTATTGCCGGTGACCTTGGCGATCAGCAGGCAGCCCTTTTCGGGCAGAACTGTTTCACTCCTGGCGAAGCCAAAAATACATACGGCACAGGCTGTTTCATGCTCATGAATACGGGCAATTATCCTGTACAGTCGCATCACGGCCTGCTGACCACGCTGGGCTATAAGATTGGACAGGAAGCCCCGGTCTATTGCCTGGAGGGGTCCATCGCCATCACAGGAGCCCTGGTGCAATGGCTGCGGGACAATCTGCATCTGGTTGATAAATCCAGTGATGTTGAAACATTGGCTGCAAGCGTAGAAGACAGCGGCGGCATTTATTTTGTTCCTGCCTTTTCGGGGCTGTACGCGCCATATTGGAAGAGCGATGCCCGTGGCGTAATTGCCGGCCTGACGCGCTACATTAACTCAGGGCACATCGCCCGTGCGGTGCTGGAAGCTACTGCTTACCAGACCCGTGAAGTTTTGGATGCCATGTTCCAGGATTCAGGCGTGGAACTAAAGGAACTCAGGGTAGATGGCGGCATGACAGGGAATAAGTTACTGATGCAATTCCAGGCGGATATCCTGGGGGTGCCGGTCATCAAACCGGTGGTAGCCGAAACCACCGCGTTAGGGGCGGCTTATGCTGCTGGTTTGGCGGTGGGTTATTGGGAAAAGAAGGAAGACCTGATTGCCAACTGGCAGATGGACAAGCGCTGGGAGCCTTCTATAGAAGCCAGCCAGCGTGCCAAACTTTACTCAGGCTGGAAAAAGGCTGTCACCCGCACTTTTGACTGGGTGGAATAGATAGTTCAATGCTCTAGCTGAAAGTTAAATCAAAACAAAGATCCCTCTCTCCGTTCGGGATGACAAGCTTAAGTATTGTCATTCCGAGTGTAACGAGGAATCTTTGTTGATGTTAAGTGATTATCTAAAGAAATTCTTATTTACTTATTTGCGAGGGCAGCAGTGCGTAGAACTCAGCTGCCTTCACCATATCATCCAGAGGTACACTGTCAAGCACAGTATGCGCGGTCACTTCGTCGCCGGGGCCAAACCCAATGGCAGGGATTTTGGCTTTGCCGCCCCAATAGATACCATTAGTCGAGAAAGCCCATTTGCCCGAGGGATGTTCTGGCAGCCCGATCATTTTGGCGGTTTTCAGACCTGCCTGCACGAGGTCGTGCTCGTTTGGCAAAGCCCAGGCGGGGAAGTATTTATCCACAGGGAAAACAAAACCCGTATAGGAAGGCTCATCGTAAAAGAGTTTTTCAACCTTTACCCGAGCTTTACTTTCCTCAGGGATGAGGTCCTCAATTTGCTGGATAGCAGCTTCTTCGGTCTCACCAAAAGTCATGCGGCGGTCAATGTAGATTACAGCTTCATCCGGCACAGCGTTCAGGCTGGGGGTTTGCACTTTCATATCCGAAACGGTGATTTTTCCATTTCCCAGGAAGGGATCATCGCCTAATTTTGGTTCCAGGTTCTTGATGCCTTCAATGACGGGCAGCAACAAATAAATGGCATTGATTCCCAGCTGATTGCTGGCAGCATGGGCGCTTTTGCCTTTGGCAGTCACTTTGAGTTCAATGCGGCCTTTATGACCACGGTAGACCTGCATCTTGGTGGGTTCACCAATAACCACGAAATCCGGTCGAACTTTTGGATCGACTTCCACAAAAGTATTGGGAGCAATGCCATCGCACCACTCTTCCATATTGCCGAAGTACCAGGCTGTCCAGCCATCCAGGAGCCCCAAGTCACGGGCAGCTGCCATGCCGTAAATCATGCCTGGGGTCGAACCTTTCTCGTCGCAGGCACCTCTGGCATAAAGTACGCCATCTTCCACTTTTCCCTCAAATGGATCCCACTTCCATTCATGTGGGTCGCCTACGCCTACGGTATCAATATGCGAGTCGAAAACAATCACTGTTTTGCCGTTCCCAATCCGCCCCAAGATATTGCCCATTTTATCAAAACGGACTTCATCAAAATGCAGCTTGCGCATCTCATTGGCAATACGTTCTCCCACGTTTTTTAATTGCGAATTCATGCTGGGGATGGCACAAATTTCACGCATAAAGTCTATTAATTCCCCTTGCTGGGCGTTAATCTTTTCCTGAACTGCCTTGATTGTTTCTGGGTCGAACATATGCTCTCCTGTAATTTAGATTTTGCGTAAATGGCTGGGTTGAGTGAGTATAATTAGATTAATTATTGCCGAGCCAAATACCCTGAAAGAGGTAAATTATGACTATGTTATCATCATTAAAAGAGGGGGGCAATATTTTTAAGAAGCCCGAAGTCCGTTGGGGAGTACTGGGCACAGCCCGCATCGCAAAGAACTGGGTTATTCCCGCCATCAACAACACCAAGCACAATAAGGTCATCGCTGTGGCCAGCCGCGACCTGAGCCGTGCGCTTGAATTCGCTACTCCTTTACAAATTGCCAAAGCTTTTGGCGATTACGACGACATGCTTTCCGACCCGGAAATTGATGCCGTATACATCCCCCTGCCCAATGATGATCACGAACCCTGGGCGATAAAAGCTATGGAAGCTGGCAAACATGTGCTGGTGGAAAAGCCTTTTGCCCTGAATGCCGATGAAGCCCAGCACATGATCAGCGTATCTTTGGATAAATCTGTGGTGTTGATGGAAGCCTTTATGTACCGTTACAACTCACGCTTTGACAAGTTTATTCAGATCGTGCGTTTTGGAGATATTGGCAAGATTCGTTTTATTGAGTCCAGCTTTACTTTTAACCTCACCAATCCCGATGATTTCCGTTTGCATGCCGAACAAGGCGGTGGTGCCCTCTTTGACCTGGGCTGTTATTGTGTCAATTTCCAACGCCAGTTAGCCAATCGTGAACCGCTGAATGTGCAAGCCAGTATGTACCAGGGAAACACCAATGTGGACTTGCAGATGAGCGGTAATATGGAATTTGATGAAGCCATCCTCAGTCATTTTGATGTTGCTTTCAATGGCTTTCCGCAACAATCTACACGTGTACTGGGTTCTGAAGGCGTTTTGGAGATAGAGCAACCCTTCAATCCGACAGGTAATAGCACAACCGCCAGGCTGACTAAAGAGGGCGAAACCAAGACCCTTTCCTTCAAAGCCGAGAACGATTACGAGAAAATGATCAACCATTTTTATGAAGTGCTTATCCGGCGGGCTATACCGAAATTCCCCCTTTCTGATGCTATCAATAACTTAATTACCATGCAGGCGCTGCTGGATTCTGCCCGTAACGGGGGTATGGTGGTAAAGTTATAGAATTACTATCAAAGAGGTATGAATATGAGTGAAGTTTTTTCTGAGCAGGACCCATCTCCAAGGCAAACACGCCATCACGATGGGGAAAATCGACCTAAAAGCAGAAGCCATGCTGGTTCTTCTATCGGACGCTACTTTCTGCCGACGGTT
>DATIUL010000040.1:0-2104 GCA_035466865.1 Anaerolineaceae bacterium
ACCTGTTGAAACCAGGAAGGAATTGACTAATGTGTCGCCTTCGTAGGCGTATACCATCTGGTTGGTAAGGTCAATATCAATCCATTTCTCGCCATAAGAAACCACAGGTTGAGCTTCGGCAAAGACATATTGCGCGGCCACATCTGCAGGAACTTCGACGATCGGGATAACCGGAATTTCATCTGGAATAGCAGTTTCTGCTGGTGGAGTTGGTTGCAGAGAACCTTCGCCACTCTCAGCGGTCACAACTGTACTGGTGATCTTTCCTGAAGAGCCTGGCACAATCGGTGTAATTTGGATAATCGGCAGAGCAGGGTTGGCTGCTTTGGTGGCTGTTGGGGCAGGTGTAGCAGCTGGATTGGAGCTCCCAACCTGGCCACTTGAGCCAACAAACGGCACAAAGATTTCCACGGTGGGGATCGGTTGAGTAGATTTAATATCGGCCAATGCTTGCACCGATTGGCCACCAGAGCCCGCTTTTGGTTGGGTTGTGACCGTCAAAAGAGCAGCAGCGGTGCTAAAAGCTTTTGTAGGATCGTAAGCGTCCGCGGCAGCTCTGCCACTAAGTTCGCTTTGTCCAGTCAATGGAATAATGCCAAAAAGTCTATTATTAGCATTTACCCTAATTACCCCAAATTCAACCAAGCCGACGATAATCAGAGCACAGAAAACGATTACCAACGGCAAAACAAAACTGGTTTTCCGTTGAGGTAGCGGGGCTGGAGAGGGATTTACCCGTATCGCGCTGGTTTCTTCAGGCTTCCAGGAAGCCGATGTGATGCTGCGCACTTGCGAGGCTGTGTAGCTAATCGCCTCACGCGCGGTGGCATTTCCTGGGTCGATGGATAGAACCATATTCAGATATTGAATTGCGTTTTGCGGATCGCTGGTGCCTGCTTTTAACAGCAAAGCATCCACGTTTCTGGGTTCCATGCGATAAGCCTGCTCAGCTAAAGCTTCAGCAGTTGCTCTATCACCAGAACTAATGGCATGTTTGGCCTCGGCCACGATTTGTTCGAAGGGTATCATGTTTGTTTCCATATCAGGGTGTCGGGGTCTCGCCTCCTAAAGTAGGGGTGGGAGCTTGCGGCACAACAGTCTTCAGCTCCATGGGCACTGCCGTGGATGTTCCATCGGCAGGTTGGGGAAGGGATGGGTCAATCACTTCCTGATTCATATAACACTTTATACCAGAGACGATTCCATCCGCAATAAGTTCCGGATTTTGAGTGAGAATCTGCCTGTCCAGGTTAAGAAAGCCTGTTTCGATGATGCCGGCCGTGGTCCAGACGTTGATTTCGGTAAAGGCATGATAGAAGGTCATGTCGTTGGTCACTGACCCCTGGTGAAAGCTTAAGCCGGTAATTTTCGCGTAACGATTGGACACGCAACCAACCAGCCGTTCGCCATTGTTGCGCTTACTGGGCGAAAGAGCAGCTGCCACTTTGAACCCGGTGGCTGAATTATTAACATAATCACAGGAGTCGTTGTGGATGGAAAACAGTAAACCTGCTCTGAAATCTTGCAGCCGTGAGTCGAATTCATCTAAAAGAACTGTTTCGTATCCCAAGTTTTCAAGCTTTTGCTGGACGTATGTTGCTATGGTCGTATTCACCTGCAGCTCGGTCAGCCCATCCGAACAAACCGCTCCCGGGTCTTCCCCATTGCCGCGATGGCCAACTACGATGCCCACTCTTGAAAGGGGGAAATTTGCCGGCATCTGGGTATCGCCGTTCAGGTTATTGCCTTTGGAATTTGAGCTGATAGCGTCGATCAATTTGCCGCTTGCTGAGGTGGCAGCTGAGCCACCTGGCATCCACAAGGTAAAAAGTGTTGCCACAATAATGGCTGAACCAATCACAATTTGCAGAGCTTGCCAGGTTACATTTTTACGTGGGGCATGCTTCATCGGAACCGATTCTCCGGTGGGATCGTAATTCTGCGCCGGTTCATAATTCGGTTCATAGGAAGCGTAATTTTGGCCAGTTTTACTGGCTCTAAGTTTTTCAGTCATCGGCCTAATAATACAACACTTTGGAGTCGATGCAAAATTTAGCCCTTCACATTTTCAGCTTTTAGATTTGGTAAAATTTATCTAAGAGGT
>DATIUL010000041.1:0-19238 GCA_035466865.1 Anaerolineaceae bacterium
CCTGCTTTTCGCCAAACTGGAAACTTGGGAAAAGCGAAAGCGATTGGGCCTGCAGATTGAGACTGGAGCGCAATTCGATAGGGTTGTACTCATTGAGTTCAAGCTGCCAGACCAAATCAGGATCGCCAGGCTGGCGGGCTGCCCTGGCAGCCAGGGTCAGACCGATAGGGTCTGAGATTAAGTAGGGGCCATTTCTCACAAAGCGGATTCTATCATTCTCGGCGATGCTGCGAAAAAAATGAGGATGGGCGCTTGTGCTAAACTTAAAATTCAAGATAGTAGATTAATGGAGTAATTATGGTTTCAGATTTAATGAATGACAATCTGGCTTCAGAGCCTGAAAAGGCACTGACCCCGGAGGATAAAATAATTAATACGCAACATGAAGAGGAAGCCTGGTTCGGCGAGTTGGATGGCTTTGGAAAAGCAGTTACAGATGACAAACAAACTGAGGCAGTAACCCAAGCGGAACCCACTCCTGCAGTTGTAGCGGGAGATGCTACCACTCCGGTGTTAAATCAGGAAATCGAAACGACACCTGCTGAGAATGTTGAAGATCCCTTGGCAGATGAGCAAGCAACCCTGCCTCCCACACCTGAATTGGCAACTGAACCTGAGCCAGAACATCTGCCGCAACAGGTGGCTGAATTTGACCCCCAGGCTACCATGCTTAGCCCTGCAGCATTCAACTACCAAAATACCAAAAGACCGGAAGGTACACAACCTATCCCAACGTATCATCCCCCAACACCCACAAATCTAGGCGCTGAGGCACCCGTTATCACCCAAATAAAAACTGGTTCAGGCCAACCAACCGGAGTTTCTCCAAGCGCTGGGCAAAAGCCTCAGGCAAAATCGAAAAAGGTTAAGCCAAGTGGAAACCGAAAAGGGTGTTTTATTCGCACCTTAATGATCCTGATTACCTTGGGAGTATTACTGCTTATTGCGGTCGGCGCGTTTGCTCTATACAAGTACACGCAGATTGCTGGTAATCTGCCAAACGTTGAAGAACTGAAGAATAAAGCTTCAAAGTTCGAAACTACAAAAATTCTCGACCGCAATGGCGGTGTTTTGTACGAGATCATGGACCCAACCCAAGGGAAACGGTCCTACATTCCCCTGGCTAAGATATCACCTTACCTGATTGCCGCCACGATTGCCACGGAAGATAAGGATTACTTCAACCATCCCGGATTCGATTTGTTGGCACTGTCGCGCGCCTTATGGTCCAACTACCGGGCCGGGGGCATCGTTTCAGGCGCGTCTACGATCACCCAACAGCTTGCCCGTATGATCCTGTTGCCCGAACAACGTTTTGCCCAGTCTTACGAGCGAAAAGCTTCTGAGATCATCCTTGCGGCTGAAATCACCCGTCGATTTACCAAGGAAGAAGTACTGGAGCTTTACCTGAACGAAATTTTCTTCGGCAATTTCTCCTATGGTATTGAAGCCGCAGCCGAAACCTACTTCAACACAACAGCGGAGAAGTTAAATTTCTGGCAATCCACCTTCCTGGCCGGTTTACCTCAGTCTCCGGCTACTTACGATATTTATAAGAATCGTGATGCTACTCTGTTACGAAACAACGTCGTCATGTTGCTCACTTACAACCTAAGCCAGGATCGCAACTGCATAAAAGTTGGTGAAGACCAGGAACGGGTATGTGTAACGCCCATGATGGTGTCGGAGGGCGAAACTCAATTAAAGGCTTATGAATTTATCCCCCAGGATTACGCCATGCGGTTTCCGCATTGGGTGGTGTATGTACAATCACTGCTTGAAGCGCGTTTTGACCCCCAAATCATCTACCGATCCGGCTTTACGGTTTATACAACACTGGATCCCAATTTCCAACTGCAGGCCGAACAAGCGGTCAGGGATCAACTTGCCCAAATGCAGGGAAACAATGCCACGAACGGCGCTGTCATTGCGATGAACCCCAAAAATGGTGAGATTTTAGCCATGGTTGGATCCGCGGATTTTAATAACGCGGCAATTAGCGGCCAAGTAAACATGGCGCTCACCGATACTCGGCAACCCGGCTCGTCCATAAAACCCCTCACGTATTTGGGCACATTTGAGAAAGATTGGAATCCTGCCACCATGATATGGGATGTACCGAGCGCGTTCCCGCCATCCGGTAAATCTTACGATACGGCGGATCCTTACACACCTGTTAACTACGATGGTGAATTCCACGGACCTGTTTCCGTACGGACTGCATTGGCAAATTCGTTTAATATCCCTGCTGTCAAAGCCCTGCAATATTTGGGAATTTACGACGACGCTTCCATCGAAGGCGATGACGGGTTCATTAAGTTGGCCGAACGCTTTGGAATCACCAGCTTGAAAAGACCTGATTATGGTCTGTCTTTGACCTTGGGCGGCGGTGAGGTGAGCCTGTTGGAAATGACCGGAGCTTTTTCCGTCCTGGCAAACGAAGGTAAGCGTGTTGCTCCAGTCGCGATAACAAAAGTAGTCGACTTTACTGGTGCGGTAATTTATGAGTATCAGCCACCAGTCGGAGACCAGGTGGTAAGGGCGGCACACGCATATCTGATTTCGGACATCCTGGCGGATGGTCAGACCCGGTCCTGGATGTTTGGCAGCAACTCCGTGCTCAATCTACCGTTCAAGGCTGCCGTAAAGACTGGCACAACCAATGATTTCAAGGATAATTGGACTCTTGGTTACACCCCTGATTTGGTTATAGGAGTTTGGATTGGCAACGCCGATTACAGTTCGATGGTGAACACTACGGGGGTCAGTGGGGCAGCTCCGATCTGGGCGAAGTTGATGGTGGACGGCATTGGCCGCTATATGGGAGGTGTGCCGAGCGACTTCAACCGACCTCCAGATGTGGTGGAAAAAGTGGTATGTTCACTTTCTGGTTCGGAACCCTCCGATAAATGCCCTAATCAGCGGGTTGAGCTTTTTGCCTCTGACCAGCTGCCACCCCCAAAAGATCAGGATCTTTGGGCTAACATCAAGGTGGATGGTTGGACAGGCTTGAAGCTTTCAGAGGCTTGCAAAGACTTTCCCCAGGCAATCACCGCGATAAATATCAAGGATGAAACCGCTATTGAATGGCTTGGAACAGACAAAGGAAAGGTCTGGGCGGAAGAAAATGGGTTTACGCAACCCATCACCATTGTTCCAGAACGCGAGTGCAGACTGGATGACCCACGCCCAATAATTGATTTGGTCAGTGTGATTGATGGTGGAACGATCAGTGAAGATGGCTTCAAGATTACAGGCGTTATCGATGCCACAGGAAATTTCAGCGGGTTTAGCCTGGCTTGGGGTGAAGGTGAGAAACCAGAAACCTGGCAACCCCTGGCCAGTGGGAATGAAGCAATCAAGACCCCAGCAGAGATCGCCATAATGCCTGATTTACGTTCTGTTACGGCGACAGTGATTACTTTCCGGGTCACTTTGTTCGGTCAAAATGGAGCGAAGATCGAGAAGGATTATCACATGCAGTTGCAGCTTCCGACCCCAACACCGACTGCCACCCCGACGGAAGTCCCAACAGAAATGCCGACAGAAACGCCACTTCCACCAGTGCCCACCGATACACCAACACCGACCCCAGTGGAATCAACGCCAACTTCGGGTTAGCCCAAATCATTGGATTAAAGTAAGTGAAGTTGAACCGTGTGGAACTCCGGCAGGTCAGTTAATAATTGTGCAGCAAACAGCTCCCTGGTCAGCAGGGAGTTGTCTTTTAACAAATGTAACTGACGGTATTTGATAATTTGCCAATCTGGGGTTAACAAGCGCTGCAAGTTAGGGTCATGCTTAAGTTTATACGCGATCAGATTGGCGCGGCTGCCCGGAACAACGATTAGTTTCGTGGAGGTGTTGTTTGCGTGTGCCAACAAAAGGGGCGTGATGATGCCATTGCTGATTGGGTAGAAGCTGTAAATATTTTTTCCGTCTTCGTCAAACCAAATTATCGAATCAGGTTTGATTTCCCGTGCGTAGCCCAACTCAGTTGCCAATTCGGCGATGGTTGACTCAATGAGGCGTAATTCCTCGGCACGTTCCGGAAGGCCTTCACCGGGCTTAAGATGCCAGCGCTGTTTCGATTCGTCCTCTGGTTCGGCATAAGACTGTAAAACGGCAGCCGTTAAGTCAAACTCAGGATTGTTGATGCCCTTTGTCTTTCGATAGACAGCATTCAGCAAATCAGGCAAGGTAAAACTGGGGTTTTGATAAATCTCCTGCAGCACAGCCCCTTCGGTTCTATCAGCGAGGGGATTCAAATTAGTGGGGCTCTGCCTTAACCAGAAGGTGCCGGTATCAAAACCAGTACCGCTATTGAAGCGCTCAAAACGAGATGTATCACTCAATACTTCCTGGATACTTCTTTCAATATCTCCAAGCAAGTTGGGTGGGTCTGAGGGTTGGGGTGACTCGAGCCTGCCTAAATCGTGCAAATAAAGTGCAATGGCAGAAAGCAAAGGCAAATAGGGGGAGGGTTCAGAACGGGTGGCTAAAAAGTGTCCTGCTACACCGCGAACCAAATCGGGCCAGTATGTACCGCTGGGCATGCCTTTATCTTTTGTGCCCTTCCGGAATGAAATCTGCAGCTGGTCTCCGGAGCCATTTGAAGCAAAACCACGGATCTTCAGGTTGGTAGCACCCGCTGCCACCAATGAAGCCAGCAAGAATTTGGAATCCAGTTCGCTTATCTGTAAGAGAATTGGGTTTTGAGGTTGAACGAAGCCTTGAAGTTGGCCAAGCACTTTTTGGAGGGCCATGGCATGCCAGTTCCAATCATAGCGCTGACGAATGAGGCTGTGCCGCAAAGGTTCCACGGCTTCCTTCCCCCAAAGCCAACCCGTCCAAAGCCCTGAAAGATTCCACCAGGCCTGGTTGCGGCGGGGCAAAGAGGAATAGACTACATCAATCATGCCCTCTTTGGGAAGGGGTCGCAACTCGCGCAAGCGGCCTGAAAAAAGACAAATTCCGCCCGATCTGGAGGGCATGTCTGGCCATTTCCTCAATTCCACCGGGTGTGTAAACGCTTGCCACTGCCGGCAGGCTTCTTGAAGTGCCAGCCAGAGATTCACTTCTTCATAACTGGGCGGAGTCGTTAATTGTTTGGGCCGGTTTTTACCGAGAGGGAAAGCCCAAAGCACATTCATACGGTCCGCGGCAGAAAGGAAGAGTGCTTGGGTAAGAACACGTACACGGTTGGGGAGGTCAGCACTTTCGAGCTTGTTAAGCAACAATTGCAGCAGCACCAGAGCACGGGGTGTGTAGTATTGTATGACATCTTCCATGACCGGCCGTAATTCATCCTGGGGACCGGAGAGCAGCTCGAGCGCGCGAGCACGGTAGAGGGTGAACGAAGGCAGCCGGCTAAAAAACTTGTGATGTTCAGCCGTCAAATCAACTTGAGAAGTGGTCCCGCAATCCGGGCAAGATGCTTCAGCTATGCTTGGGTTGGGGTCATCTCCATTCCAGATGAAGCGCTGGACCTGCGCCGTGCCACCACAGGGTAGATCAATTCCATCTTGTTTGTGTTGAAGGGTAGGACATGGAATACTGTACAGGTCGGTTAACCAGGCTTCAAAATTAGCCTGTCCTTGCATGGTTAAATTAGCAATGTTGAGCAGGGCATCAGACCATTCCTCCTTCGTTGCACCTAAGGAGAGCGCTTCAAGCAGGAATGAGGCAATGGGGTTATTGGCGGATACCAAAACCCGATACCCAGACCTGGCAAGTTCAAGGTCGGCGTAAGGATCCTGCCCGAAAGGATCCAAAACCCAGGATTCTGGTGGTGTAAAACGCTTTACCCATTCAGAAACCTGGCCTTCGAAATATGGAGGTAGGAAGCGCCCGAGCGGCAGGTTCGAGGCGGCTTCCAGCGTATTCCCAAGAAAAAAAGGCGCCTTCTTATCGGCAAATTGGTCGATTTCAGACGGATTTTCCTGGGTCATGATCTCTTAGTCCGTCAAAATGGCAAAGCCAAAGGGCGGCATATGCAAAACGCCATCCAACATTTGGGTGTGTTTGAGATCGTTGCCGGAGTAGAGCAATTTCCATTCTCCCTGAGGTTTGTATGTTTGAGGCAGTATGGAGAAGTTGAGCACGATAAGAGTTTTTTGCTTCTCATTTGTGCGGGTGTAAACCAGCATGAATTGGTTTGGCAGCGACTTCAAGGTGATATCCCCAGAGTATAACGCGGGGTTTTCTCTGCGTAACTTGATAAGCTCTTTATAACAATTGAGCAAAGAACTTGGGTCAGTTGCTTGGGCGGCTACATTTCGGTTCGGATAGTCACCATTGATGCGCAGCCAGGGTTTGCCATTGGTAAATCCGGTGTTGAGTGAAGCATCCCATTGCATAGGTGTGCGGCAGCCATCACGACCCTTATTGAATGGCCAGTAATATTTACCGACAGGGTCTTGAACTTCTGAACGTTTGAGGTTCAGTTCACGCATACCGATTTCTTCACCGTAGTAGAGGAAGGGTGTTCCACGAAGTGTCAAATGCATAGCAGCAAGTAACTTCAGCCGGGTATCATCATCAGCCAGAGCGTAGCGGGAAGCGCTGCGGCGAGTATCGTGGTTGTTGAGGACATAAGTCGGCCATGCCTCTTCACCGTGGAGGGCATCCCAGAATTGGATGTTGTTGCCAAAAGCGCTGGGGCTCCAATGAGTATGCGTATAGCCGAAGTCAAATGCGGCATGCAACTTATCCGGACCGACATACGTGCGAGCTTGGACTGAATCTACGAGGTAACTTTCTCCCACCAGGTACCGTTGCGGGTATTGATCCACCAGGGCTCGAATTTCTTTGAGCAGTGGCATCATTTCCGGCTGGGCAGCATCATATTTATGTTCCTGGCGGTCGAACTCGCGCAGGTAAACACCTGGTCTGTAGGGGTTATCGCGCAGTTCAGCGTCTTTAAAGTACTCATTAAATACATCCAGACGGAAGCCATCCACATCCTTATCCAGCCAAAAGCGGAAGACATCCAGCATGGCTTTGCGCACTTCCGGATTGCGCCAGTTCAGGTCTGGCTGTTCGGGAGCGAACATATGGTAATAGAATTGGCCGCAAGTATCATCGTAAGACCAGGCGGGACCACCGAAAATCGATTGCCAGTTGTTCGGGAAGCCATATTTGGGTCGGGGGTAACGCCAGATATACCAATCGTGATAGGGGGAAATAATGCCTTTTTTGGATTCCTGGAACCACTTATGCTGGTTGGAGGTGTGGTTGAGAACTAAATCCATGACGACTTTGATATCGCGTTTATGGGCTTGTTCAACAAAGTGCTCAAAATCTGCCATAGTTCCATACTTTGGGTCGATTGCGTTATAGTCAGCCACATCGTAACCAAAATCGACGTCCGGAGATGGATTGATGGGAGATAACCAGATGGCATCTACCCCAAGATCTTTGATGTAGTCCAGCCGCTCAGTGATGCCGGGAAGGTCACCGATACCATCACCATTGGTGTCTTGAAAGGAGCGGGGATAAATTTGATAGATAATGCCATTTTTCCACCAAAGTTTTTTGTTTTGAACCATTTTTGCCTCGTAGAGATATATTTATATTTATGTGATTATACTTCGGAAGGAAGCCTGGCAAGACTACCTCATCAAGTCCACAAATGCACCAAACTCATAAATGTGGGTGAGGTCAGATTTACTGATGCAGTTCTGGTTGGACGGAAAAACCAAATCAACCCCGTCAAATTGTATGAACGGAATGGGATTGAATAAGCCTTCAATTGTAATTAGAAGATTCGATACTTTCACGGCAGCAATTCGCTGTAATTAAGGAGGGCGGTTGAGTAATCCTCCTTGTAAAAACCTTGATTTTGGCTTGTAATTGTGATAATATCTCGGCATTACGAATACTTTTCAACCGAAAAGTGGGCTTGACCCCACTTTTTTGTTTAGAAGACGGGATAGTTTGGGAGTAAAGGATCTATGAAAAGCGAATTTGCCTTAGCATTCAACGAGGTACTGGAAGAGAAACAGCTTCCAAAGGATACCATCATGAACGCCCTTGAGGGCGCTATGATTTCCGCCTACCGCAAATCAGTCGGGGCTTCAGCTGCGCAGGATGTGAAGGTCAATATTGACCTTGACAAGGGCAGCGTAACCGTCTTCGCTGAAAAAGAAGTGGTCGATTCGGTCCTTGATAATCGGACCGAAGTTGCCCTCGAAGATGCCCGCAAAATTGACCCTGATTGCCAGGAAGGCGACCTGGTGATGGTTGAATCCACACCTGAAAACTTCGGCCGCATTGCTGCCCAGACTGCCCGCCAGGCAATTCAACAAAAAATCCGCGATGCAGAAAAAAGCCTGCAATTCGAGAACTTTGGCAAACAGGTTGGCGAGATCGTTTCTGGCGTTGTCCAGGCAGTCAACTCTTACCAGGCAACCGTCGGTCTCGATTTCAAAGCCGAAGGCACCATGATGCGCAAGGATATGATCCCTGGTGAACGCTTCCGCATCCACGACCGTATTCGTGCTTATATCTACGAAGTCAAGGACTCACCAAAGGGCCTGCAAATCTTACTCTCCCGTGGGCACCGCAACTTTTTGCGCCGCCTGTTGGAAAATGAAGTTCCTGAGATTTACCACGGTATCGTAGAAATTCGTTCCATTGCCCGTGAACCCGGACAGCGCGCCAAAGTAGCCGTCTCTGCCACCCAGATGGGTATTGACCCAGTGGGTGCTTGTGTTGGCCAACGTGGTATGCGCATTCAAGCCATTGTGCGCGAATTGCACAACGAAAAGATTGATGTCATTGAGTGGAGCCCAGATGCGGCTGTGTATATCAGCAAAGCCATCAGCCCTGCCCGTGTTTCCGGTGTCTACCTGAATGCCGCAAGCGGTGAGAACAAAACCGCTACGGTCGTAGTACCTGAAGATCAGCTTTCATTGGCAATTGGACGTGAGGGTCAGAATGCCCGCCTGGCAGCCAAGTTGACCGGCTGGCGCATCGATATCATGAGCGTTTCTGAAGCGGCATATAAAGCCCTCGCTAAAGTACAAGAAGATCCCAAATTGGCTGAATTGGCTCAATCCGAAACTGATGCCATTACCAGGGTAAAAGACCTGCTGACCAAAAAAGAGGAAGGCCGCTCGCTTTCCATTGACGATGGCATGTTGCTCTCCAAATTTGTGGATCGCATTGAACGTCGTGGCGAAGCCGAACGCAAGCAAATTGAAGACGCCAACCTGGCCAAATTACGCGAGATTCGAGCTTCGATTAACGCTTCTGCCTTTGAGATGAATTTGCAGGATGTACCCGAAGTTAAAGAACACATCACTAACGTATTGCAGGAAGCCGGCATTATGACCCTCGGCGACCTTTTGATGCAGGTAAAAGTGGATCCGGAAATCATCCTTTCCTATAACGGCATTGGACCAAAAGCGTATGAAGAGCTTTTAAGCCTGGCGGATTCCATCAAATTCCCGGAACCAGAATTGCCCGTAGAAGTAGTTGCTGAGATTCCTGAAGTTGTTGTAGAGACAATTGAGAAACCTGTCGCCGAAGCCGCACCGGTTATTGAGGTTGAGGCGCCCAAACCTGTAGAGGTCGTTGCGCCTGCAGTCGAGGGAGCTCCGGAAGAGGAAAAGACGTTTGAAGAACTCTTCAAGCTTGAAACCCTTAAGCACAGCCAGGAACGTGAGCACGAAGCCGTTGAAGAAGAAGACTTTGGCGCCGCTTTGAGCGGTAAAGATGGAAAGAAGAAAGCCAAGAAGAAGAAAGGTTATACTGTAGAGTATGATCCTGACCTCGGAGAAGACATTGTCCGCCACACACATAAGGGCGAAAGTGACTGGGAAGAGTTTTAACAGAAAAAAGATCTTAGGCAATGGCAACTAAAAAAGCCGTTAAAACCTTGCGTATCCCACAGCGCACTTGTGTGGGATGTCGCCAATCGCTCGAAAAGAGAAACCTGATTCGTCTGGTGAGAACGAGCGAAGGCGTAAAGGTGGACTTGACTGGCAAAATAAACGGCCGGGGAGCCTATTTGCACGACCAGCGCAGTTGCTGGGAAAAGGGCTTGAAAGGTGCGCTTTCAGCAGCTTTGAAAACTGAGATTAGCGCCGCTGATTTGAATAGCCTGAGACAATATATGGAAACATTGCCCTCTACCGGTCCAAACCCGGCAGAGGAAAGCAGCTCGGGGCTTTTGTGAACCATTAAAAATTCACTTGTGCCCAGGGAAAAAGATGAGATTTGCTCCTTGAGCAAGTTTGGAGGAAAAAATGGGCACAGAAAAGATTATCCAACTACCAAATAGCATAACGGTCCGCGATTTAGCAGCAATGCTAAATGCGAGCGCTGTACAGGTCATCAAGATCCTGATGAACAATGGAGTCATGGCCAGCATTAACCAGAGCATCGATTTTGACACTTCCGCGGTTGTGGCCAATGAGCTTGGCTTTGCACCGGAATTGGAAAAAGAAGAAGAACTGGTTGAAGAAGTGGGGGAGCTACCCTTGTGGAGGCGCCTCATTTTAGGGGAAAACCCTGACGACCTTGAAAGTCGGCCCCCTGTGGTGACCATCCTGGGCCATGTAGATCATGGTAAAACCTCCCTCCTGGATGCTATCAGGCATACAGATGTGGCTGGCGGCGAAGCCGGCGGGATCACGCAGCACATTGGTGCTTACATGGTGACCCACAAAAACCACCCTATTACTTTCCTCGATACACCAGGCCATGCCGCGTTTTCTTCCATGCGCGCCCGTGGTGCTCAAGGCGCGGATATTGTGGTGTTGGTTGTAGCAGCGGATGACGGCGTTCAGCCTCAAACCCGTGAAGCCACAAACCATGCCAAGGCTGCCCAAGTGCCGATTGTAGTTGCACTGAACAAGATGGATAAAGCCGATGCCAATCCAGACTTTGTGAAACGACAGCTGGCGGATATCGGTTTGGTCCCCGATGAATGGAATGGTGACACTTTTGTTGTTCCCGTGTCCGCAAAGTCAAAAAAAGGACTCGATGATCTTCTGGAAACCATCAACCTGGTCGCCGATAACATTGTGATTAAGGCGAACCCCAAAGGACGCACAATCGGTACTGTTGTTGAAGCTTCATTGGATAAAACGACAGGACCTATGGCAACTTTGCTGGTGCAAAATGGCACATTAAAGGTGGGAGATATTGTTGTGGCTGGCGAAGGTTACGGGAAGTTGAAAGCCATGATGGATCAATACCGCAAACGTGTTCCCAAAGCCACCCCTTCCACTCCGGTAAGAGTGATGGGCTTGAACATCATGCCCGAAGCCGGCGACTTATTCCAGGTGGTTGCTAACGAGAAGGAAGCCAGAAGCATCGTGGCAGATCGTAAGGCCGCCCGGGAATTAAAGCAGAATAGCAAGCGCGCCACACTTGAAGAGCTGTTTAGCAAGGTCAAATCTGGTGAAACCAAGGAATTACGGCTAATCCTGAAAGCAGATGTTCAAGGTTCACTGGAGCCAATTCAGAACGAACTTGAGCAACTGAATAAGAAACAGAAAGATATCATCGTGAAGGTACTGCACGCCGAGACAGGCAACATCACCGAAAGTGATGTGATGCTCGCAGCGGCATCAGACGCTATCATCCTGGGATTTGACGTGGATGTGGACCAAGGTGCCCGAAAAGTGGCTGAATCCGAAGGGGTCAGTATGCGCCTCTATAAGATCATTTACCGCCTGCTGGAAGATGTTGAAAAAGCCCTCAAAGGATTGCTTGAACCCGAAATGGTGGAAAAGACAATTGGCAAAGCCAATGTTATGGCCATCTTCAAAGTCTCAAAAGGTGGAACGGCTGCGGGTTGCCGCATTGTCAGTGGCGAAATCCGCCGAAACGCGCAGATACATCTTCTGCGAAATAACGAATTGGTTACCAATGGAGAAGTTCTCTCCATACACCGTGAAAAAGAAGAAGTACGCGAAGTACGTGAAGGCATGGAATGCGGCATCACTCTCAAGGGTTTTGAAGCCTTCCAGGTAGGGGATGTAATTGAGTGCTTTATTATGGAGAAATTTGGCGGATAATTATCCGCAGGGAGGCTAAGATGCCCACAGAATTAAGAATGAAAAGAATCAATGACCGGGTAAAGGAGGTTCTCTCAATCGCCCTGTTAACCAAAGCCGAAGATCCACGGCTTACGTCTGTAACCATTACAGATGTCAAGATTGACCGTGAACTGGATTTTGCCAATATTTATGTTTCAGCCTTAGGTGGTATGGAAGTTAAGGATGAGGTTATTGAAGCATTAAATCACGCCCGTGGTTTCCTTAAATTTGAGATTGCCAATGAAGTGGATTTACGCGTAATGCCCAAACTGCGATTTTTCTGGGATCCAACCCCGGAACGTGCCCAGCGCCTGGATACACTCCTGATGCAGATTAAGGCTGATGAAGAACAAAAACCTTCAAAGACTGAACAGAAACCTTTGTCAAATTCAAAGTGACTATTAGAATATTAATCTTCAAAGAAAATGAGACAGAAATTTAGATGAGTGCCCCAGTTGATTTAATTATTAAGCAGCTGCTGGCGTCTGCCAATTTGTTTACCGTCGTTTCGCATATTCGTCCGGATGGGGATGCCATTGGTTCTCTTTTAGCAATTGGCACCGCGCTCAAAAATGCCGGGAAGACAGTCAACTTTGTTCTGCAAGACATCCCTGGAAGCCGTTATGCATATATCGCGAATTATTTTGAGATTCAAAATTCGCTGCCGATAGAACCAGGTTTCTTGATCGTTGTAGATTGTGGGGATGAATTCCGTACCGGGCAGGTCTTGAAAGGCCGTGTACCTGATTTGGTAATCGACCATCACAAAACCAATTCCAATTTTGGCACGTACAACTTGATTGAACCCGATGCTGAGGCGACTGCCTTAATGCTTGCCCAGCACATACCCGAATGGGGTCTTGAAATTGATGCTGAAGTCGCTGCGGCCCTGATGACCGGAATAGTCTCTGATACGATTGGTTTTAGAACTTCAAACGTGCGACCCATCTGCTTAAATGTCGCTGCTCAGCTAATGCAGGCTGGCGCAGATTTACCTTTCATTTACCAACGGGTTCTGCTAACCCGTTCTCTGGAGGAGCTCCGTTATTGGGGGCAAGGACTCTCGAAGCTTGGCCTTGAGGACGGTCTTTTATGGACCAGTCTGACACTTTCCGATAGGACAGCGGCAGGTTATTTGGAGAATGACGACGCTGACTTGGTCAATAATATGACCACCGTTGCAGAAATGCTAATTGCCGTTATCTTCGTTGAACAATCCAAAGACAGGACCAAGGTCAGTTGGCGCTCCAGGGAAGGATATGACGTTTCAGTGTTAGCCCGTGAATTTGGCGGTGGAGGCCACGCGGCTGCCGCTGGGGCTGATATCAATGGGGAGCTCGAAACCATCATTCAAAGTGTATTAGCTCGCACTCGCGAGTATATGAACGAAATTAGGGGAATCTAATCCAAGGTAGGAATACTATGAACGATCGCTATCAATCAGAAGAAGCAAACCTGGCCAGCCATATTTCTGGTGTCCTGGTTGTAGATAAACCAACTGGCATGACTTCACACGATGTAGTCCAGATAATTCGAGGCGGTACGCATATCCGTAGGGCAGGTCACGCGGGCACCCTGGACCCAAGGGCGTCGGGGGTATTGGTTGTTTTATTAGGACCGGCTGTACGGTTAAGTGAGTACGTATCCGCTTCTGAAAAGCGCTATCAAGCCATCATACAGTTTGGTATTACAACGGATTCCTATGATTTGGAAAGTCCTGTTAATAAGCGCTTGCCTGTAGAGATCACTGAAGACGAACTGACCGAAAGTCTGAAGGACTTTATCGGTACCTTTGAACAAAAACCACCCGCTTACTCTGCAATCAAAGTTGGGGGCAGAAAAGCTTACGACATGGCCAGAAATGGTGAAGACGTACAATTGGAACCACGTGAAGTGACAGTGCACAACATTGATTTACTTGAATGGGAAGCCCCCGAAGCTATCCTGGATGTGCAATGTTCTTCAGGTACATACATACGTTCATTAGCAAACGACCTTGGCGAAAAACTTGGTTGTGGCGCAACGCTGGTTGGTTTGCGACGAACAAAAAGCGGACAATTTGGCTTACGAAATGCTGTCCCACTCAGAAAGTTGCAGGAAGCATTTATTACTGGTGATTGGTATCAATACATCATACCGGCTTCCGAAGCCCTTGCGGATTGGTACACGGTCGATCTGGAAGAAGTTGATGTGGATAACATCCGCCACGGGCACCGCATCCCGGCAAGGGAAGTGATGGAGGCCGGCAAGTGGGCAAGAGGTATTGATGGCGAAAGTGAATTGATAGCCTTATTGGAATATGTTCCTGAAACCCAGGAATGGCAACCAAAAAAGGTTTTCTTCCAATAGATGACAAATCTGAGTCGTCATGGGAGTGCAGGACCGACGTTTTGGGTATCATAAGATGACTGAGTTTCTGAACAGTTTTCCGCAATCCGCAAAGGCGCCTATTTGGCTGACCATCGGAAATTTTGATGGTTTACATCTTGGCCATCAAGCACTCATCCAAAAATTGTGTACAAAAGCGGCCGAGACTAACGCCCGGGCTGTTGCCATCACTTTCTATCCGCACCCAAGGGTCTTCTTTGGAACTGAAAAACTCCCTTACAACCTGATGACCCGCAATGAGAAGAATTCCATGTTTGCGCAGCTAGGTCTGGACATGGTGGTTACCCTACCTTTCACGCAATCATTGGCCTCCATGGCTGCGGAAGACTTCCTTTCCGAATTAATTTCTCACTTTAGCCTGCAGGGGATTGTAATGGGGCCCGATTTTAGCCTGGGTAAGGATCGGGAAGGTACTATTCCGGCTATTCAAGCTTTCATGAGGCGTTTTGGGATCCAAGTACTACGAGAATCCCCAGTTTTACTTGAGGGGCAGGTGGTCTCGTCTGAATCCATACGAACAGTTCTTGGAAATGGAAGACCCGAACTGGCTGCTGCCATGCTTGGCCGCCCCTATTCGATGAGCGGCAAAGTGCAAACTGGCAAGAAACTTGGCCGCAGAATTGGCTTACCAACTGCCAATCTTCTGATTGAACCTGAGAAATTTGTACCCAAATATGGTGTCTATGCCAGTAAAACCTGGCTGGATGGCAAATCCTACGCGTCAGTATCCAGCATTGGTGTGCGGCCGACCGTCGAAGAAAACGCCACTCCCAATGTTGAAACGCTCATCTTGGATTTTGACCATGACATCTATGATAAAGAGATCAAAGTAGATTTTATTCAGTTTATTCGGCCTGAAATTAGATTTGAAAACATAGGCGATCTCATTCAACGCATCGAGCAAGATAAAGAAGAAGCCAGGAGCATTTTGAAACATGGATCTTGAGCGCAGAGTCTACCGATTAAGCCCCAGCCAATTAAGCGCGGAAACGATTGCAGTTACCTTTGCCAAAACATCCCGCTCACCTGAATCCTTTGACGTCATCGCCGCGGAGTTGGATGATGAAAAATCGGCCAGGTTCAGCGAAAAATGGATCGTTGGTTACGGACATTCCAGTGTGGCTGAGCATGCCGTTATCCATCTGGCAATGGAAAATGTTTCACGGTTGGCGATCGAAAATATCGAAAGCAACCGCCTGGCATCCTATACCGAAAAATCCACCCGTTACCAGGAATGGAACCCAAAGGCATTTGTTGTTCCAGATGAAATCCAAGCCAGCCCATTAAAAGATGAGTATTTGCGGTTGATGGAAGTGCTCTTTAGCACCTATGCCCAAGCGCTGCAAGCATTGAAACCCTGGTCCGAGGCAACTACACCTCGGGAAGAAGGTGAATCTGAGAAAGCATGGGCAAACCGAGCCAGAGTGAAAGCGGTTGATGTTGCCCGTTTTATTCTGCCGGCCGCTTCGATGGCTAACGTGGGTGTGACCATGAATGCACGTGTCTTGGAATATGCCATTAAGAAGATGCTCAGTTCCGAATTGGCTGAAATCCGGATGATTGGTGCCGAAACCAAGTGTGTTGCCATGCAGGAATTGCCTACTTTGATCAAGTACACAGACCCGATTCCTTACTTAACTGACGTTCGAAAAGCTTTCACAAGCGTTTCACGTTCGATTGATACGATTAGAGGTTCTGAATGGTGCAATTTGCTGGACGCCGACCCGTATGGTGAAGCCAAGGTATTAGCGGGAGTGCTCTATCGATTTGGCGATGATAGCTATTCAGTTGGTCTTGACCAGGTGCAGAACATGGATGATGAGACCCGCCAGGCGTTAGCGGCCAAACTTTTTGAGCATATTGGCAATCACGACCAACCCTTGCGCGAGCTCGAATACGCGGATTACACCTTTGATCTGGTGATGGATCAGGGTGCATATTTTGAATTCAAACGCCATCGCATGATGAGCCAGACGCCTCAAGCCCTCACCACCTATTTAGGTTACGCGCTCCCAAGAGGCATTGTTGATGCAGGCTTTGAAGAAAAATTTGTTTCAGCCATGGAACAAGCCCATACTTTATATACAAAAATTGCTGAAAATTTGCCTGCCGCATCTTCCTATGTTGTGCCAAATGCCTATAACCGTCGAGTTCTTTGCAGGCTGAACCTCAGGGAAGCTTTCCATTTCTGCAAACTGCGCAGCGCAGGGAATGCCCACTTCTCGATTCGCCGTATAGCCAGGGCAATGTATGAAAAAATTGTGGATATCCATCCAGTTCTCGCGTCTTTCATGGCGCTGGACGAGGCTGAAAGCAGCCTGTCTATCAGCACGGAATACTTCAGTGCGGTAGAAAAATACCCGGCCAACTAATCGTAATGGCACAAGTATTGAAAAATTAGCATGGTAATCCTTCCTTTCTTAGCATTTCTTGCCTGCTGGTTTTACTCAGGAAATACCCGCCGCGAACCAAACTGGAGAGCTGCCTTTATCCAGGCCCTAATCATGTGGTGGTCCTACATGGTGGTTTCCACGGAGATTTTGGGTGCATTCAAGGCCATCACGCAATTGGGTTTGTCATTAACCTGGCTTTTGGTAATAGTTGCTTTCATTGTATGGTTAATCATTGAATTCAAACGCGGCTTCATTTTCCGCTTGCCACTGGTTTATCATCCAACTTCCAAGGCGGTTCTCGCCTGGGACATCATCATTACCGTCATCGTGCTCATTCCCTTGATTATTGGATTCATCTCACCTCCCAACTCGCAAGAGGCCATGGGATTTGGCATGACCCGCGTGGCCCATTGGGCACAGAATCGTTCTTTGGCGCACTTTGCCACTCAGAATGAAGGTTTGAACAGCACTCCGCCAGGAATTGGAATTGGTCTACTGAATATGTACGTCCTATCTGGCTCTGACCGTTGGTGCAACGTCATCACATGGTTTGCTTACCTCGGCTGTATTCAGGCAGTAATCGCGATTGCGCGCATGTTTGGCGCTCGTGCTGAGGGCACAAGGTTAGCCGCTGTTTTTGGAGCTACTTTGCCAATTGCGTTGGCTTTAGCGAGCGGCTGCCTGGATGACCTGCCGGCAACCTTGTGGGTGGTATCTTACGTTATGATGGTATTTTTCTTCATAGAAGATAACAATTACAAATTTAACATTACATTGGCAGCGTTTGCGGCTGGTCTGGCCTTTCTAACCAAACCTGTTACCGTTTTATTGCTGATCCCATTCGGCCTCTACCTTTACGCTCAACAAATAGGCAGAATAAAGTTCACAAAAATTCTTAAGCGCCTGCTGATGACGACAATTGTCATTTTTGGATTGGTTTCTGGATTTGTTTTCAGGAATTTTGCCACTTATGGTACAGCAATCCAGGTGCCAGCCTACTTCGAAACACTGAACGAAGAATATAGCTTGCGAGTAACTGTATCGAATTTTCTCAGAAATTTGTCTTTGAACGCAGATTTACCATTCCCTCGAGCCGAAACCTGGCTTCAAGGTCAAATCGTCAGATTCCATGCCAGGATTGGAATGGATGTGAACGACCCAAAGATCACTTTTGGGGGAGCCTATGCAATCCCAAGGATGAACACTTCCGAGATGACCTCTGGCAACCCGTTGCACACACTCCTAATGGCTGGTGTGATCCTTACCGCGGTCATCACCCTGATTAAGCGCAAAGATGTGAGCTCACGCGAGGTTGTAATATTTACCGGCCTTTTACTGACCAGTTACGTGCTCTTTAATGTCTTTCTCAAGTGGCAACCTTCGGGAAGCCGCTGGCAATTGCCTTACTTTTTCCTGTTTGCGCCGATCATTGGACTAACTTTAGATAGATTTGATCGGGCAAAATTTCCCGTGGGTTCAATCATCAGCGTTTTACTCGTACTGGCAGCTTTTCCCTGGCTATTCTCAGTTAAAGAACGGCCTGTAATCCCGATGCCGGAATTTACCCAGAATAGATCCATATTGCGATCCACAAGGGCAGAAATGTACTTTAACACCCAGCCAGAGGACTACGACCTTTACATCACCACAGGAAAATACATACTGGGACAAGCCACAAATCAGCGGGTAGGCCTGGATGTGGACGGTCCAATCTTGGAATATCCTCTTTGGGCGGTGATGAAAACGATTGAAAAGCGTACATTGATCGCCTATCTGAACGCAAAAGGAGAATCTTCCAAATACCTCAATCGTGAATTTTCGCCGACTGCAATTTTTAGCACGCATTGCGATCAGAATGCTCAAGGCGCAGATTTTGTGTTGCTCAAAAAAAGCAATACTGGGGCTTGTTTCTTCATTGAAAAATGACGTTATAATTTGCTGATAAATTAAAATTGAATGAGGTAAAAATGAAAAGAAATTTGCTTGTCCTGATTATCATAACTTTGCTTGCTTTAGCGGTTATTACCGCTTGCAGTCCTAAGGCCACAGCCCCAACAGCTGCACCCGCTAACTCCACAGCCCCAACCGCCTATCCTGCCAAACAGGAACCCGCTGTCCAGTCTGCTGCAACCGCTTATCCAGCTATGGCTCCGACCGCGGCGCCTGCTACGACTGATAAGTTGACAGATGAACAAATAGTTGCACTGATTGAGAAGCAACTCAATGACCATCACACCATGGACTTTCTTCTCTCCAAGAATTTCACCGCGGACCAATGGGTTACCGTGCTGAACAACGAGTCACATAACGATGTTTTGTTCACCCCTGCAGAATTGGAACAGGTAGTAGCCTACTTGATTGCCCACCAGAAGTAAGAATTTTCGCTTCTTAAGCAAAGGGCTTG
>DATIUL010000042.1:0-2203 GCA_035466865.1 Anaerolineaceae bacterium
CTTCCACGCAGAAAGGTGCACGCCACCGTCTGTATTCCATCGAAGGCATGCCCCCGGTGCTCTACAGAAGACCTCAATCCTGTCCATTCGCTCCCCGTTGTCGTTGGGTTCAGCCCATCTGCAGGGAACAGTTGCCAGGCCTTGAAAATATTGATAATGATCACACGGTTCGTTGCTGGGTGGATATAAAGACCGGGAAGGTGCGTGCATGACCACCTCTAATGAAGTACTTGTTAAAGTAGAAGACCTAAAAATGTATTTCCCAATCTATTCTGGCGTGTTCCAGCGTAAAGTTGGCGATGTGAAAGCTGTTGACGGCGTCAGTTTTGATGTCTTTAAAGGTGAAACCCTTGGATTGGTAGGTGAGTCCGGCTGCGGCAAAACCACAACTGGCCGCACCATCATTCAGCTCTACAAGCCAACTGCAGGCCATGTTTGGTTTGAAGGCAAAGATCTTGCCACCCTCAAAACTGAAGCCATGCGCCAGGTTCGCCAGAATGTCCAGATGATCTTCCAGGATCCTTACGCCAGCCTTAATCCGCGTATGACCCTCCGGGATATCATTGGAGAGCCTATCCTCGCTTTTGGTGCCGCAACCGGTAAAGAAATCGATGACCGCGTCGCTGAACTGCTCAAACTGGTCAAACTCTCCCCTGATTTTGTCGGACGCTATCCGCACGAGTTTTCAGGTGGTCAGCGCCAACGCATCGGTATTGCCCGCTCGCTGGCTATGAACCCGCAGTTTATTGTTTGTGATGAACCTATCTCCGCTCTGGATGTATCCATTCAAGCTCAAGTAATTAACCTGTTTGAAGATTTGCAGCAGCAGTTGGGACTTACCTACCTCTTTGTTGCCCATGATCTATCCATGGTACGCCATATCAGTAACCGTGTCGCGGTAATGTACCTCGGCATTATTGCTGAACTTACGGACAGGGATGAATTGTACGGCAACCCTTTGCATCCATATACAAAAGCTTTGCTTTCTTCAATTCCAATTCCTGACCCAAAATACTACGAGTCGCGCAAACGTATCGTCCTGGAAGGGGATGTGCCTTCACCCGCCAACCCACCTTCTGGTTGCCGTTTCCGCACCCGTTGCCCAATCGCGGACGCGCATTGCGCGGAGGAACGCCCTGAATTACGTGAGGTCACACCAGGCCATTTTGTGGCTTGTTTCAAAGTTTAGTGGCAAACGGAGGTGCTAATTATTGAACGAAAACTTTTGAGTAAAAAGTTGAAGTTGAGCAAAACCAAATCTTTTAAGGAGGAGTTTGTTATGCGTAAAACCTATTTTGTGTTTGCAGTAATCTTGGCTGTGGCTATGGTGCTTTCTGCCTGTGCCGCCCCGACCGCTGCCCCAACCACTGCTCCAGTCGTACCGACTGAAGCTCCCAAGCCCACCGAAGCCCCAGCGGCTGCGGAAGCTCCCAAGCCCACCGAGGCCCCTGTGGCCGCTGTGGAACCAACAGCTGAACCCACAGCCACACCACTCCCTGCCCAGAACCCCTATGTTGGTTCCGGTCTCTTGGATGGTAATGGCGTTCCCGGTGATTTCTTTGCTGATGTCCATATTCGAAAAGCCTTTGCCTATGCCTTCGATACCGACATCGTGATCAATGACATCTACCAGGGTGAAGCCGTTCCTGCTCCAATGATTATGCTGGCCGGCATGCCTGGTTTCGATCAGAACTTTGTTCGCTATAGCTTTGATCCGGAAAAATCGGCAGAAGAATTTAAGCTTGCTGATGTCAATAAAAACGGCGTAGCCGCCGGAGAAGATCCTGAGGATGTCTGGGAAAAAGGCTTCCGCATGACCATGCTCTTCAACACGGGCAATACCACCCGTAAGGTCTATGCAGAAATCTTGAAAGAAAACCTGGCTGCCATTAACCCCAAATTCCAAATTGAAATCCAGGAACTTCCATGGCCTTCCTACCTCGCCAATCAGCGCGCGTATCGCATCCCGATCCTGACCGGTGGCTGGCTTGAAGATATCCATGACCCACATAACTGGTTCCAGCCCTACACGACAGGCACCTACGGCGGACGCCAATCTCTCCCACAGGACCTCAAAGACCAATTCCAGGTTTTACTGGACAAAGGCGTTGCTGAGACCAATGTCGAAGCCCGCGGTAAGATTTACCAGGAAGCTCAGCAACTTTATTACGACCAGGCTGTCGGTGTTCCTGTATCCTTGGTT
>DATIUL010000043.1:0-9773 GCA_035466865.1 Anaerolineaceae bacterium
GCTTTTGGGGCCTCGGTTGCTGGCTGTGCTGCACAGGCAGAAAATAACATGCTGGCAACAATTAGAAGGGAAAAAATTAATAAGGTGGACCTACGTTTCATTGCTACTCCTCTCACTCCTCAAATAATTGGACAACGTTTAAAAAACAATTTGATTGGGTTCGACGAAAAGAACAATAGGGAAACTTTTACCAAGTATACCCCATTTATTAACAATCGCTCATACCAATTGATTAGTAATTTGCCCACAATTTAGCCGCAAAATACTAAATATCAGTTAAACGATTACTGATTGAGAGCTAAAGAATACTGATCGCGGTCTGCCTCTTCAGAGAGCTTATTTAGCCTGTCCGCGCCTATCCAACCATGAGATGCCCATGGTATTGACAGCCGGGATTTACGTAAATAGTTGACATCTCAAGAGCGGTAATGCGCACATACAGAGCAGCAGTATCTAAACAGTCCACTTCATTTTGCATCTTGAATAATGCTGGCCTGAGTGCCCGATGCTTCCTCTCTGGCAAATCAATAAATTTCCTGCAAATAAAAAGCATTTACCCTTGCCCCAGCTGAAGCCGCAGTGAAACGCCGGTCCCCTTCCCAATGCAGGCTGATCCCTTTCTCCTTACCACTTGGCAACTGCCAGGCCACAATCTGAAAGAGACCTAAGTTTTCGTCCCGTGACGGTGAAAGAGGTACAATTTTGAGAGCCAACACAGCGGGTTCAGTCCGTTTCCTCGTGCCTGAACCTGTGTTGATTTCCTACCCTCCGCACGGGTATAGAAGGTACAGGTTTTTAGCTACACGCAATAATCGGACCGGCTTTGAGGTCCGGCAAGGAAGCAAAAAGCTTAAAGGATGAAGTCCATGCAAACTGATTCACATTCAATAGTAAACCTTCCGCCAGTCAAGGCAGAACTGCTCCTGGATAAAGAATTTGTCATCGACAGGGTGGATGAGCGCATGTTTGGGTCCTTCATCGAGCATCTGGGCCGTGCGGTTTACGGGGGCATTTACGACCCGGGCAACCCCAGATCCGACCGGTATGGCTTCCGTCAGGACGTCATCGAAATGGTCAAGCGCTTGAAGATACCTGTCATCCGCTACCCTGGGGGCAATTTTGTTTCTGGTTTTAATTGGGAAGATTCCATTGGCCCGTGTGGAAAGCGCCCTAAACGGCTTGACCTGGCCTGGTCAAGCACCGAAAGCAACCAATTTGGCTTGCACGAATTCTGTGATTGGTCAAAGCAGGCTGGCAGCGAAGTGATGTACGCCATCAACCTGGGCACCCGCGGAGTGGATGCGGCGCGAAACATCGTCGAATATGCCAACCACCCCAAGGGCAGCCACTGGAGCGACCTGCGTAGAGAAAATGGCGCTGCAGACCCCTTTGGCATCAAACTTTGGTGCCTGGGGAATGAAATGGACGGACCCTGGCAGATCGGGCAGAAGACCGCCTATGAATATGGCCGAGCCGCCAACGAGTGCGCCAAAGTGATGAAATGGGTAGACCCGTCGATTGAAGTGGTGGCTTGCGGATCTTCCTCGTCCGATATGCCAAGTTTTGGCGCCTGGGAATTGGAAATGCTGGAGCAGTGCTACGACAATGTGGATTTCGTCTCCCTGCACCGTTACTACGGAAACCAACAAAATGATTTGCCCAATTTCCTGGCTAAAAGCCTGGATATGGACGCGTTTATCAAGACAGTTGCTTCGCTATGCGATGCCGCCGGCGCGAAGAGGAAAAACAAGAAGAAACTGAAGCTTTCGTTTGATGAGTGGAATGTCTGGTACCACTCCCTTGGACAGGATAAAGAGATCATCGCGCAAAACCGCTGGGGAGAGAAATTGCCTCTTCTGGAGGACGTTTACACCTTTGAGGATGCCCTGTTGGTGGGTGGGATGCTGATAACGCTTTTGCGCAACGCCGACCGGGTAAAGGTTGCCTGCCTGGCACAGCTGGTGAATTCAATCGCGCCGATTATGACCAGCGAAAGCGGCTGTTGGGCGCAAACCATTTACTGGCCCATGCTGCTCACCTCACAATTTGGGCGGGGAATTTCACTGCAACCTGTCATAAAAGCTCCGCGCTTCAGCACTTGCGAGCATGATGATGTACTCCTCATTGATGCCGCGGCGGTGCTGGGGGATGACGAAAGCCTGAATGTATTCATTATTAATAGAAGCACCGCAAGCGCTGTGCAGCTTGCGTGCGACCTGCGGGCATTCGGAGCAATCAAATTGGACGAAGCCATTTCACTGCAAAGCGATAATTTGAAGGCAGAAAATACCGAGCAAAAACCAGAAAGCGTCCACCCAACGCATCAAACCTATGGTTCAAGGGTGGAAAACGGGAAAATGTCGATTACCCTGCCCCCAGCCAGCTGGCATCTGCTGAGGTTGTCGAAGGAGACGGCGTAAACCCTTCCAGTAAGAGGTCGATTTCTACAGAGTACGCCCGAAAGAAACCAGAAGCGTCACAAAAATGCTGTTAACCTTTTTAAGAGGCAGACGGCCGTAATCAAGGTTGGCAAAGGTAGTCGATGGTATTTATCCATTGTGTTTTTAACGGGGTTGGAAATGTTAATGTTACAGCCTCAATTTTTTACTGTTGGGGCATGGGGGGTAAAAAACGCTGGCCCATTGACCAGCAATCACGATCGATAGTAGGAGTGATTAGCTGCTTGCGGGGAGGACGCGGCTGTACTCACCCAGTCAACCGCGTCCATCACCAGCACTTTTCCTGGCATGGTGGAGAGTGCCATGCCAAGGATATTGGCCCCCTGTTACTTCAACTTATTTGACTTCAAAAATAGCAATAACCGGTTTTGGCGCGCCCAATTCCTGACCCCGTTTGCTGGGTGAGCACCCACCGATTTCCAATTTAAATTCTCCGGGTTCAAGCGTCAGTTCGCCCTCATCATTAAAGAAGGACATCATTTCCGGTGTAAGGTAAAAATCGAGTGTTCGGCTCTCTCCGGCTTCAAGGCAAACGCGTTCAAAACCGACCAAATGATGCTGCGGCACAATCGTTGAGGCCTTGAGGTCGCTCAAATAAAACTGCACTACTTCCGCCGCGGTTCGCTGGCCCTGGTTACGAATGGTTACTTTAACATGCAAACCTTCGCCTGCCCTTACTGAGTGCGCGTCAAGTTGCAGATTTGTATACTCAAACTGGCTGTAACTCAGGCCAAAACCGAAAGGATAGAGCGGTTCTTCGGTGAAATATCGATAAGTACGCCCATTCATGCTGTAATCATCAAAAGCGGGCAGTTGATCCAGCGATTTTGGAAATGTGAGTGGCAGTTTGCCTGAAGGAGAAATATCACCAAACAGAACGTCAGCCACTGCCCGGCCGCCTTCCATGCCTGAGTACCAAATGAACACAACCGCATCCACCAGGTCTTCAATTTCTCCCAGCGCGATGGGGCTGCCCCCGGTAAGGACAAGCACAATCTTCACACCTTGGGCAGCGAGTTCTTTAATGTAGTTGACCTGGCTGGCGGGTAAGGAAATACTGCTGCGGTCGCCGTTTTGCGGTGATAGCAAAGACTCGCCTTCTTCACCTTCGAGGAACGAGGAATTGCCCGCGCAAATAATTGTCAGATCCGCGGATTGCGCCATTCCGGGTGCCCAGGTCTCCTCAATCTCCCTGGGGTGGTTCAGCATAGCTCCGGCGGTGTACTCCATGCCCATGCCTTCAGGTACCCGGCCAGTAATCCCCTCAAGCAAGGTAATCATTTGGTTGTTGAATCCATAATAATTGCCCAACAAGACTTCAAGGCTGGTAGCCGTGGGTCCGGTGACAAAAACTTTCTTGCTGGAGGGATCGATTGGGAGAATGTTGTTCTTGTTTTTTAACAGCACTATGGATTCGGTTGCTGTCTTATATGCCAGTTGCCTATGCGCAACGCTGCCCACTACGTCCGTGGAGATGGCGGCATATGGCACGTCTTCCGGTGGGTCGAACATGCCCAATTTGAAGCGGGTTGCCAGCGAGCGTTCTAGCGCGCGGTCAACATCCGCCTCGGTAATCAAGCCTCTGTCAATGGCAATAGGTATCGCATAGGAGACATGGTCACAACTTAGATCGCACCCATTTTTGAGCGCTAGCGCAATGGATTCTGCCGCATCTTTTGTAACCTTGTGCGTAAGATGAAAGTCGGAGATTGCCAGGCAATCCGAGACTACGTGCCCCTGAAAACCCCAACGGCCACGCAAAATGTCTTCAAGCAGTAATTTGCTGGCACAGCATACCTCACCCAAGGTCCGGTTATAAGCCCCCATGACTGCTTCCACATTGGCTTCGGTGACCAGTTTCTTAAATGCCGGTAAATATGTGTCAAAAAGTTCGCGTTTAGTGACAACGGCATTGAAGGTGTGACGATCTTTCTCCGGACCGGAGTGCACCGCGTAATGCTTGGCGCAGGCAGCGGTCTTTAGATACTTTGGATCATCGCCCTGCAGTCCGCGCACAAACTCGACCGCCATTTCTCCCGTCAGGAACGGATCCTCTCCCCAGGTTTCCTGCCCACGCCCCCAGCGTGGATCACGAAAAATATTCACATTCGGAGACCACATAGTCAGCCCCCGATATTGAGCGGTGTAGCCACTGCGACGCAAGGCGGCATGGTACTTTGCCCGGCCTTCATCACCGATGGCGGAAGCAACTTCGCGAATCAAGGCCTTATCCCAGGTGGCGGCCATGCCGATTGCCTGCGGAAACACCGTGGCTCTGCCACTTCGGGCAATCCCGTGAAGCGCTTCGTTCCAATAGTTGTATTGGGGGATGTTGAGCCTGTCCACCGCTTTGGACTCATGGCTCATCAGACCTATTTTTTCTTCCAATGTAAGACGACTGACAAGATCACGCGCTCGTTCAGAAATTGAATATGATGAATCAAGATAAATTGGCTTCTCGGAGGAAGGATTAATACCCATGAACTACTCCTTGGATAAATATTTTGGACAAGGACGCATAAGATAAATCAATTAAAAAGGGGTTTGCTTCACGCCAATCATTAATAAGCATCCTAATCTTCACAGCAAGTCATCTATCCTTTGATTGCTCCGGAAGTCAAACCCGAAATGATTTGTTTTTCAGCAAAGAAATAAAATATGATGGTAGGAATGGAAGACAAGGCTACAAATGCTGAAATCAACGCTAAATCTGAGCCATATTGACCCTGGAACTGCATAACACCCAAGGGCAGGGTCCACAGTTTATCGCTGTTAAGTACCACGAGGGGAACCAGCAGATCGTTCCAACTGGCAATCATAATCAATGAAGCCACGGCTGCCAATGATGGCTTTACCAGGGGGAGCAAGATACGCCAGAAGAAGTCAAAATTGGTACAACCGTCGATGTGGGCAGCATCCTGCAGTTCCGTGGGTACCGCGGTAAAGAATCCACGCAGGATCATGATATTGCCTGAAAGTTGGAAGGCGGTTTGTATGAGAATGACCCCCGCCAGGCTGTCAATCAGATTAATGCCGTATTGTTGCAGCTGCCTTAGGACGAAGTAAACGGGTAAGATTGCCACGTTAATCGGAAACATTAATCCCAGGGTAAACAGGTTGAAAAAGAAATTTTTGCCGCGAAATTCCATGCGCGCAAATACAAAGGCTACCAACGAACTGGCAAACACGGTAATGGCAGTCGTGGACACCATGACGATCAGGCTATTTTTCATCAAGCGCCAAAAGCTGGAGGTTGACAATATATTTATTAGATTGCTCCAGTTAGGCGGGTTGGGAATCGAGTAGGGATGTGAATACATCTGCCCGGTGGTTTTCACACTGCCAAAAAGCAGGATCACGATGGGGATAAAAACCATGACGGAGGTGACTGTGAGGAGGATATATTGGAGGGTCCTTGGAACGCTCTTCGTCATCCAGCGAGGGGTGGGAGTAATTCTTTGCATGAATGGACCTTTTCTATAAACCGGTAAGGTAGTCTGGTTTATTGGTTAACTGCCGGTAAATGAGCGAGAAAATCACGCAGAGGATAAACATGATGATGGCAACTGCCGCTCCGTATCCAAATTGAAATCTGACAAGCCCAAAGCGGTACATGTAGGTGGCCATAGTCTCACTGGCATTCACCGGTCCACCCTTCGTCATGACCCAAACCAGAATAAATTGCTGGACTGACCCCAGAACAGACATGTAGACTGAAGTTCTGATTGTGCTGCCTAATAACGGTAAAGTAATTCTAAAGAAGCTTTGTATAGAAGTTGCGCCATCGATACGCGCAGCCTCTTCAATTTCCCTGGGAATGTTTTGAAGCCCGGTGAGATACAAGAGCAAATGAAAACCAAAGTATTTCCACGTCAGGGTGATAAAGACCGCGAAGAGTACTATTTTCATATCCGCGAGCCAATTGACGGAATGTAAACCCAGTTGGACCAGGATGCCATTAAAAAAACCACGCTCCGGGTCTGGGTTGTAAAGCAGCATCCACATAATGCCAGTGTTTACTTCAGAGAGAACATAAGGCAGAAAGAATATCGTCCTGAACAGACCTCTACCCGGCAAGTCTCGCCCGACCATGTTTGCCAGCACGATGGCAGCGGGAAGCTGCAAGCCCAAAGATAGAACAATAATTATCAGGACGTTTTTGACAGATTTCAAGAAAACTTCATCAGCGAGGATCTTCTTATAGTTCCCCAAACCGATATTTTTAGTCGCGGCCCCCAGTCCCTTCCAGTCAAAAGTACTGAAATAGGCTGAGCGGAAGATTGGATAGACCACAAAAAGCAGGAAGAGTACAAGAGCCGGTAATAGGAAAAGAAATACTACCAGCCTGTCTTTTGCTCGGCGTGTCATCCCCGGAGCTCTTTGAGGTAGAACAAAATTAGAAGTAGCTTTTTTCAATTCCATATTTCTCTATCTCTGTGTTCTATCTAATTAAGTGCCCGGGCTAAATCATCTTTACAGATACAGCCGAACAAGAAGCGTTTCTTCAGTTCACTTTCTAATTACTAGATCCACTCGGCGAACTGAATTATCAGTTGCTGACAGGTGCAGGTCGGTTTTTGAACCACCCTGCACCCGTCACATTTAGAAAAGATGTTTACTGAGCCAAGAAACCGGCTTCGATTTCGGCACAGACTTCTTCAGGAGTTGCAGTTCCAGCGAAGATCTTCTGTACTGCATCGTTGATGATGCCGCCCATGGCTGGGGGCAGGACCTGATCGAAATACAGTTGATAGTAAGTGGAGTTGGCAACCGCGTCTGAAACCAGAACCATATTGGGGTCGGCCAAAGCTACACCAGCGCCCTTTGCCACCGGAATACCGGTGTTATCGGCAGCGATGACCTTTTGATTTTCAAGATTGGTCAGATATTTGACGAAGTCAATAGCCTCAGGTTCAGCATTGACACCGACAGCAAAACCATTACCGCCACCGACGATATCGGTCACGAGGCCTTTGCCACCTTCAAGAGCCGGGAAGGAGAACATACCGAGGTTCTTGACGCCGGCCAGATCAGCGCTATTGGCTTTCTGAACGGAAGGAGACCACTGACCGCCAAGTTCCATGGCAGCCTTGCCATTACCAAATGTAGCATTCATTTCATCATGGGTCGCGCCCAGGAAGCCTTCCTGGAAGTAACCGCCATCGACGAGCTTCTTCAGCTCATATCCGGCCTGAACAAATGCTTCGTCGGTAAATTTGCCAGTTCGGGCATCGCCATTTGCAGCGGCTGCGGCAAACGCTTCTGCACCACCGATACGGGAAACAAGGTAAGCCCAAATATGCATTCCGGGCCATTTGTCGCCTTCACCCACAGAGATGGGAGCGATTCCGGCTGCTTTCAGTTTGTCACAGGCAGCGAGGAACTCAGTCCAGGTGGTGGGTACTGCTTCGATCCCAGCCTGGGCAAAGAGATCTTTGTTGTACCAGAAGGTGACCGCGCCCATATCCCACGGAACACCGTAGTTCTTGCCATCCACAGCGAAGGCATCCAAAGCACCGAGGCTATTGCGCCATTCACCGCCATTGGCATCGAGGTCAGCTGAGATATCCTTCAACAAACCGGCATTTACCTGCTCGATCATGCCACCCTGTCCCCAGGACTGGAAGATGTCAGGTACTTCGCCAGACTGCATCAAAGTTGTCAGTTTGGTTTTGAAGGCTTCGTTCTCCAAAACAGTGATTTCGATTTTCACATTCGTGTGAGCGGCCATATAATCATCAGCCATTTTCTGCCAAGATGAAAGGGCAGGATCCTTAGTGGAAATATGCCACCAGGTGACGACTACAGGTTCAGCTACAGGAGCTTCGGTTGCTGCAGGGGCAGCAGGAGCTTCCGTTGCCGCAGGGGCAGCAGGTGCATCTGTTGCAGCGGGAGCAGCGGGAGCGGTGGTAGCAGCAGGAGCGGCACAGGCCGACAGCACAAAAGCTGCAATCATTACAATACTGATTAGAAAGGTCAACTTACGAGTCATAACTTTCTCCTTTGAGAGTACTTACATGATATATTTGACATATGTGAAGGGGTCCTCCACATCAATTGCAGATCTTCTTATCGCTCACAAGGTTCAAAGAAGAGGCCTGCTGTTTGTTAAAGTGTCTGCTTTACTGCACCTCCCTTCCCAGTTCAATTCCATAGCTCAAAATATCGAGGACTATTTTGAGCCATTTTTAACATCTGTGTGATTTAGCGCCTGACAGGAGTTTCGAACCACCAATCGTGTTTGCATACGATATGTCTCCTGATCAAGCGGAATTCCATTAATAATGTTTATTAGCATTTGCGTGCCCATGTACCCCAATTCAGAGATAAATTGATCCACAGTGGTTAAGCCCAGGAATTTTGATTCCGGAATGTTGTCAAAACCGACCAGGGAAAGATCTTCAGGGATGCGCAGACCCATCTCCTCTGCCAATTGAAAAACGCCCATTGCCATCTGGTCATTTGAGGCAAAGATGGCCGTAGGACGATCAGGCAATGAAAGCAGCTTGCGGGAAGAACTGATGCCTGTCTCCGTGGTGAAATCACCTGAAGTGACTAATTCTTCATCTATGGGAATATTGGCATTTTTCAGCGCATCACGATATCCGGACAAGCGGCGGTTTGAACTTTCAAGTTCAACACGTCCACCAATATAACCAATGCGCTTATGCCCCAGCCCGATCAGGTATTCCATGGCCTCCAAGGCGCCTTGATAATTGGTTGCATGGATGGCAGGGTGGCTGGGATTTTTCATGACCGGATCTATGAATACAATGGGTTCGTGGGTATTGAATTCACCAACAACAGGCGCAACAATGATGACGCCGTCGGATATGGATTTGGATAAAAGAGAAACATATTTTCTTTCAGCGAAGGCGCGGCCGCTTTTGCGCACATTGCCAGTGGTGTATACCAAAAGGTCAAACTCCGACTCGGCGATTGCCCGGTTAACCCCCTTCATTACTTCTACCGCAAAGGGATAAGCAATATCCGGCATTATCAAGCCGATCAGGTTTTTCTTATGGCTTCGCATGCTGCGCGCGGCAAGATTGGTGGTGAAATCCAACTCTTCAATGACCTGAAGAATGCGGTCCTGGGTCTCTTTGGCAACGTCCAATTTGCCATTGATTGCCCGGGAAACCGTAGAAGCAGAAACCCCAGCGGCCTTGGCGACATCTTGTATCGTAGCAGTTCGGTTTTTTTTGGCCATTTGCGAATTCTTTCGGAATCGTTGCCGGTATCGTTACCGGTATCGATACCGTAATTATTCCACGCAATGGAAATGTTGTCAATGCTCATCTTGGCAAACTGGTT
>DATIUL010000044.1:0-7230 GCA_035466865.1 Anaerolineaceae bacterium
GTAGGGTCCCGGTGTAGCGCTGGTGTAAAGGGTTACACCCATCATTTTCTCAAATTCAGGGAACTTGAGCGGCCGGTTATCCAGCGCAGAAGGCAGGCGGAAGCCGTAATCCACCAGGGTCTCCTTGAGGGAGCGATCTCCGTTATACATGCCCCGCAACTGCGGAATCATCATATGGGATTCATCCAGCACCATCAGATAGCGGCTGGGCATAAAATCCAGGAGTGTCCAGGGGGCGGAGCCCGGCGCGCGCTGGTCAATTAACCGTGAATAATTCTCAATCCCGGCACAGGTACCCACTTCGCGGAGCATTTCCAGGTCATAGCGTGTGCGTTGTTCCAGACGCTGGGCCTCCAGTAGCTGGTTGTTGTTCTTGAAATGTGCCAGGCGGCTCTCCAGCTCCATTTCGATATCAAAGAGCGTTTTTTCCATACGGCTCTCATCGGTCACATAGTGCTTAGCCGGGAAGATATCCACATGCTCAAGGCGTTCAACGATTTCACCACTGATGCGGTCAAGCCGTGTAATGGATTCAATTTCATCCCCAAAGAAGCTGATGCGTATTGAATCCCTGTCGCTATAAGCCGGTAGTATCTCCAGCGTGTCACCGCGCACACGGAAGACACCCGGTTTGGTTTCCATATCGTTGCGCTGATATTGGATATCCACCAGCTGACGCAGAAGCGCGTTGCGGCGTGAAATTTGACCCTTATTCAGGTGAATGACGCTTTGATTGTAGACAGTCGGGTCGCCCAGGCCGTAAATGGCGGAAACGGAGGCCACGATGATGACATCCTGCCGTGAGAGTAAACTGGTGGTTGCTGCCAGGCGCAGGCGGTCGATTTCTTCGTTGATGTCGGTTTCTTTTTCGATGTAAAGGTCGCGCCGGGGCACGTAAGCTTCAGGCTGGTAGTAGTCGTAATACGAGACAAAATACTCCACCGCGTTGTTCGGGAAGAATTCCTTGAACTCGGCATAAAGCTGGGCTGCCAGCGTCTTGTTATGGGTCATCACCAGGGTGGGTATTTGAAGCTCCTGGATGACATTGGCAACGGTAAAGGTTTTGCCGGTTCCGGTAGCACCCAGAAGTACCTGGTTGCGGTAACCTTTGCGTATGCCTTCAATTAACTCTTTGATGGCAGTAGGCTGGTCACCAGTGGGTTGATAGGGAGCGTGCAGGTCAAATTGCATATAGCTATTATAGTTTAAGCACATCGAAAAGGGAAGGTATGTAGAACGCTTGGGCTAATTAGAAGTTGAGCCATTTTCTGGAAGGTATAATTCTGTAGTGAATTATGGATCGAAACAAATGAAGCAGAAATGGAAAAACCACTAACTTTCTTGTTGAGGAAATTATTCCTCTACACACTCTCATTTATTCTGATTACCGCGATAATTTACGGTTTTATTGTTGTGAGTACAACACCACACAGCCGGGCGGAGCTCTACCTACCATATAACACCTCGCGCCTTACCCAAAGGCAGATCGATGTACTGCTGGATCGGGCGATCAAAGATTATCACCTGGACGCACCTTACCCGGTGCAGTATTTAATCTGGCTGAAGAGTTTTTTACAAGGTAATTGGGGTTACAGTCCCTCCTTAAGAGCCTCTGTGAAGCAGATCATCATCAATCGGCTGCCCCCCACTATTGAACTGGCTCTGTATTCCGCGTTGCTCTTCCTGCCGCTTGGGCTGCTCAGCGGGATTATCGCGGCTGGAAGAAAGCATAAGATTCAGGATATTGCCATCCGGTTCTGGGCATCCGTAGCAACCTCGATACCAACCCTGATTCTGGCTATCCTCCTCATCATTATTTTCAGCTTCAATCTGCATTGGTTTGCACCTGACCGCCTTAGCAGCTCCAATCTGGTTCTGGTAAATTCGCCAAACTTCAGGCTATTCACGGGGCTGATTACGCTCGACGGCTTCCTAAATGGAAGGCCGGATGTCAGTTGGGACGCTTTCAAACACCTGGTGTTGCCTGCCATCACATTGGCTCTTCCCCAATGGGCACTGCTGGCAAAACTGACCCGCACTGGCTTACTGGATGAGCTCGAGAAAGATTACATCATCATGGCCAGGGGAATGGGAATCTCAGAATGGAAATTGCAGTGGCAGTACGCGCTTAAGAACGTCACCCCGGTTGTGCTTTCCAATGCGATGCTCTCGGTAGCGATGCTACTAACCAATACATATATTGTGGAAACAATCTTCCACTATCCAGGACTTTCTTTCATTGCGCTCAAAACAATTGCAGATGGGCCTGACTCGCCAAGCCTGATGGGCTTTGCCGTCGTCAGCATTCTGCTTGTGCTGTTGTTGATGTTTATTTTGGACATTCTGCTCTTTTCTTACGATCGCCGAATTGGATTTTTAGGAGCGGAATGAGTAGAAGACGCAAGTTCTTTTCTTCCTGGAAGAATTGGATTGCGCTTGGTATGATAGCCATTTTTGCTGTGATGGCTATTGGTGCGCCGCTGATTTCCCCAGCAGATCCGCAAGACCCCACTAATCCATTTAGATACATAACCCCTGGCATACCACGAGTACCCCAAGCCCCCAATTCTGAGGCACCGCTAGGCACTTTGCACGATGGGGCTGATGTTTTCCACACCCTGGTTTGGGGTGCCAGAGACGCCTTTACTTTCGGCCTTTCCGTGACGGTGCTGATCTTCCTGATTGGTGCCATCGTGGGTACCTTGAGCGCCTACAACAAGGGATTTCTGGGAAAGTTCCTACTTTGGTTTACTGATACTCTACTTGCCTTCCCTGTGATAGTAAGCACCGTCCTTTTCCACAACATCTTCATCAGCATGATCTTGAAAATAGTCGGAGCTGAAAACATCGCTATGCTGCGTATCATGACCTTTAACCTGCGGGTTATGCCGCCTCAGACAAAAGCGTTGATGGCATTGGACCCCATTCTGATTTCATTTGTATTATTCCTTTGGATGCCTTATGCCAGGCTAATGAACAGTTCCGTTAGAAAAGTCCTCAAGAATGAATACATTCTCGCCGCCAGGGCTTCCGGGGTAAGAAATGGGCGCATCATGTTCAGGTATGTCATCCCAAATGCCATCCAACCTCTGATTACTGTGGCCGCAAAAGATGTGGGAGCATTGGTGGTGCTTCAATCCGCGCTTTCTTACCTGGGAATGGGAAAAGGTTCCCCCTGGGCAAGTTTGTTGCAAGCAGGCCGCGACTTTATGTTTGCCCCCAAGGGAGTGTTCACGTATTGGTGGATTTTTGTGCCCGTTGGCCTGGCTATCATCCTGTTCAGTATGGCTTGGGGCCTTTTGGGGGATGGTCTCAACAAAGCGCTGGACCCCAAAGAAGACGCCTGACAAAATAAAGCTGCTTGCTGAATCATGTTTTCCTGTAATCAGTAAACTTCGACATAATCCAGGAATTTTCGGTACAATCACGCAATGCAAATTTTGACCATCCTGCTTATCTCGCTGGGCTTGGCAATGGATTGCTTTGCTGTTTCTCTGGCCGTCGGAACTTGCGGGCAAATCCCTGACCTGCGCGGCAAACTGCGGTTGGCTGCCCATTTTGGCATTTTTCAGGCTGGCATGACAGCCCTAGGTTGGATTCTTGGCGGCAGCCTTATCCAATATGTGGCCAGCTGGGATCATTGGATCGCGTTCGCTCTTTTGGCCTATGTGGCTTTCAAGCTGCTGAAATCAGGTCTTACCCCAGACTGTGAAGCCTTCTACCAGGACCCTTCGAAGGGAAGGACCATGGTGCTCTTATCAGTGGCAACAAGCATCGATGCATTTGCGGTAGGCCTTTCGATAGCGTTCATGAATGTGCCAATTTTGCTCTCAGTCATCTCCATCGGAGTGGTTTCCGCGCTGCTCAGCATTATTGGCCTCTTTGGCGGCCATCGCTTAAGTTGCCAATTTGGAAAGCGCATGGAAATTGTCGGCGCGCTGGTTTTACTCTTTATCGGTTTCCGGGTTGTTGTGACGCACCTGGGAATCCTCTCCTAATTTAGTCATACCACATCCCGAAATACCGATCAGAGTGATATTATTCTGAGGTTTGAATATGCAAGTTTCCAAGGAGCAGAAAATGGCAAAAGATAACAAGATCAGAATTGCAATCGTGGGCGTGGGCAACTGCGCTTCCTCCCTCATCCAGGGACTTTACTATTATAAGGATGCCAAGGATGACGATCGCATTCCTGGTTTGATGCACGTCAATTTAGGTGGTTACCGCATCCGCGATATTGAAGTTGTAGCGGCCTTTGATGTGGTTGATACCAAAGTTGGTCTGGACGTATCCGAAGCGATTTACGCCTTCCCCAATAATACGTATAAATTCTGCCAGGTGCCGCATATGGGCGTCAAAGTGCATCGCGGCATGACTCACGATGGCTTGGGCAAATACCTCTCTACCATCCTCAAGAAAGCTCCCGGCCCAACCGATGACATTGTTGGCATCCTCAAGGAAACCAAGGCAGATTTACTCATCAATTACCTGCCAGTTGGTTCAGAAATGGCCACCAAATGGTACATGGAACAAGCCCTCAAGGCTGGAGTAGGTGTCATCAACTGCATTCCTGTGTTTATCGCCAGCTCGGAGTATTGGGGAAAACGATTTGAAGAAGCCGGGCTGCCTATCATCGGTGATGACATTAAAAGCCAGGTCGGAGCCACAATAACGCACCGGGTACTTACCAGCCTCTTCGTGGACCGCGGGGTCAGGCTTGACCACACATACCAGCTCAATTTTGGCGGCAATACTGACTTTATGAACATGCTCGAACGAGAGCGCCTGGAATCGAAGAAAATCAGCAAGACCGGCGCAGTCACCAGTATGCTGCCCTACAAGTTAAACGAAGAAGATATTCACGTCGGCCCGAGCGATTACGTGCCTTGGCTCAAGGACCGAAAATTCTGCTATATCAAAATGGAAGGTACCACCTTCGGCGATGTACCTTTGAACATAGAATTGAAAATGGAAGTGTGGGACTCCCCCAATTCCGCCGGCGTGGTCATCGATGCCATTCGCTGCCTGAAACTTGCGCTTGACCGTGGTCTCGGCGGCCCATTACTCGAGCCCGCTTCTTACTTTATGAAGACCCCTCCAGTGCAGTACAAGGATGATATTTGCCACGAAAAGACGGAAGCATTTATCAAAGGAGAAAGCACCAATTAATCTTTAAGTTCTCAACCCTATGTGCAACGCGCAGGGGTAATCTGCAATTTCAATGACAGACAAAAAAAGAGGAGCTAATTGCTCCTCTTTATGTTGCAGTGGGTTTTTTATGCGTAAATTTGGGCTTCCATGTAGTCCCAATTGACCAGGTTATCGATGACAGCCTCAAGGTAAGCCTGGCGTTTATTCTGGTAATCCAGGTAATACGCATGTTCCCAGACGTCCAATGTGAGCACAGGTTGGCGGGAATTGCTCCAGGCATCGTCAGCATTCGGAGTCTTAAAGACAGAAAGTTTGCCTTCTTCAAGAACAACCCATGCCCAGCCGGAGCCGAATTGGGTCATCCCAGCCTGAATTAGCTGCTTGCGGAACTCTTCCCAGGAGCCAAAGTCTTTTTCAATATGCTTGAGCAATCTTTCAGAGGGTTTTACTTTTCCAGCAGGCGCAAGGCATTTCCAATAGTAATTGTGATTCCAAATTTGCATGGCATTGTTGTAGAGCACTTTTTTCTCAGGTTTGCCCCAGGTTTCTATGCCGATTTCTTCAACGGTCATGTTTTCGAATTCAGTGCCTTTGATCAGCTCGAGGGTTTTATCAACATATGCTTTGTGGTGTTTACCATAGTGAAATTCAATTGTATTGACCGATATCACGGGGGCCAGGGCATCCTTTGCCCAGGGCAGTTCGGGTAAAGCAACGGGGGTTTTCATCCAACTCTCTTTCTTAGTAGTCATGTTTCCTCTTTCTTTTCAGTTTTTGGTAGGCGACTAATTCATTTTAAAGCAGCATTTCAATTGTAAAGCAAAGCATTTTTGGAAGGTTTTGAGCCCTATACAAGTTATTCACCAATGATTTTGATGAGGATCCGTTTCGGGCGTCGGCCGTCAAATTCGCCATAGAAGATCTGCTCCCAGGGTCCGAAATCGAGTTCACCATCAGTCACCGCCACCACAACCTCCCGCCCCATAACCTGGCGCTTCATGTGGGCATCCGCGTTATCTTCACCGCTGTCATTATGGCGGTATTGGCTGATAGGCGCATGCGGCGCCAGGGTTTCCAGCCATTTATCATAGTCAGTATGCAGCCCGGATTCATCATCATTGATGAAAACCGAAGCGGTGATGTGCATGGCATTGACTAAAAGTAATCCTTCCTTAATGCCGCTCTGCCGCAAGGCTTTACGAACGTCTGGGGTGATATTGACAAATCCCCTCCGACCGGGGTAATTAACCAAAAGTTCTTCGCGATAAGTCTTCATTCGGCAAGGTCCCCTTCTGGCGCAGCAAGTGGTAGGCCGCCCATTTCCAAATCGGGATTCTCTTGTTGCATATCAGCGAGTTGAGCCTCCTTTGTGGCATGCATCGACAGAATGGTCTCTTGTTGGTACGTGAGCCTTTTTCCCTTGATTGGGAACCAGGTGAGTGCTATGGCTCCTAAAAACAGTGTGATTCCAGGAATAAGACCAACCAAAGCCCGGATACCCAGTTGTGCACTCTGGGGCTGATTTAGAAACGGCACGCCCCCATTGGCCTGGGTGGTCACAAAGGCAGTTTCTGCCAGGATTAAGGCAGTAATATAAATGGCCACTGATTGGGCTGGTTTGGTCACCAGGGCGTTTGCTCCAAGGTAAGAACCTTCTCGTCGCACACCGGTCTTAATCTCATCCTCATCGACCACCTGGCTGAGAACAATGTAATTGACCACCTGGTTGCCTGAATAGCCAAAACCCGCGATGGCAATTGCCACAGGGATCAAGGCTACGGGTAAAAAATAGACCAGGGAAAACCCGACCGCGCAGATTAATAGATAACCCTGCCAGACTTTGGATGGCTCCCACTTTTTGAGCGGTATGGCAACCAAAGGCACACCAATTGCTAGAGGTATGAAGAGTGCACCAAGAAGCGGAAAGACACCATACGGACTTTGATAGACGTAATCTGAAAGATAGAAAATGGCGCCCATGGCCACCGAGAACATGAAGGTGCACATGAAACTGGTGATCACGTAAACGATAAAGGCTTTGTTCACAATAGTGCTCTTGATGGCTTTCCACCAGTGAAT
>DATIUL010000045.1:0-23274 GCA_035466865.1 Anaerolineaceae bacterium
AATGGAATAATTGACCCGCAGACCGCTGAAACTTCAGTGGTTGAAACCATAACTGCTGTGGCAAAGACACAGGGCACAGGCGCCGATTCAGGCTTTGTGGCTGGGGATACTCCTACAGTTACTCCTACGCGATATGCCACCCCTGCACAGGCAACTCCGATCCCACCCGTTACTATTACACTGCCGCCTCCCGGTCCTTACGCAACCCCAAACCCACCTATCGCTACGCAATCTTTACGTTCCGAACCTTTCACTTATACCTGGCAGGAAGGCGACGAAATTGCCAAAATTGCTTTTGCCAACCAGGTGTCCATCCTCCAAATTCAACAGGCAAATCCGAATACCAACGTGCTGGGGCTTTTACCCGACTTAAAAATTGTCATACCGCCCTCTTCTGAAAGCGAAGAGGCACCAGCGTTCAAGATCATTCCGGATTCGGAGGTATTTTACGGGCCGATTGTCATGGATTTTAATCCGGCGGGAGTCATGAAACACTTCAATGGTTTCGTGAATGAATATATTGAACAAGTGCCTGATACTGGCAACATGAACGCTTACGACATTGTGCAGCGTGTGGCCGACGAAAACTCAGTCAATCCGCGTCTGTTACTGGCCTTACTCGAATATCGCAGCGGTTGGTTGACAAATGGCTATAACGAGGTCAGCCCTACAGATTATCCAGTCGGCTATCGGCAGCCAAAGAAGACCGGCCTCTATAACCAGCTTTCCTGGGCCGCTGCCACGCTGATGGCTGGGTCGACAGCCATGCGAAGCCAGGTACTTTCGGTCTATACCTTGCCGGATACAACCGTTTTCCGCGTCAATCCAACCGTCAATTCTGGTACCGCGGCCATTCAATACCTTTTTAGCCTGATGATGAATAGAGATGAGTGGTTGGAAGCAGTTTCTGAAAATGGTTTCTACCAAACCTACCTGCGCCTATTTGGATACCCCTTTGCCTTTGACACAGGGCCAGTCATACCCAATGGTTTAATCCAACCTGAGTTGACTTTGCCGTTCCCCAAGGATACTTATTGGCACCTCACTAGCGGCCCGCACTATGCTTGGGGGGTTGGTTCACCGTGGGCTGCCCTCGATTTTGGGCCATCCGATGCAGATTATTGCAATGTTGGGCTCACACCCATAGTCGCGTTGGCGGAGGGCGATATTGTCCGCTCAGCCTATTCACAAGTGGTACTGGACCTGGACGGCGACAAAAATGAACGCACCGGGTGGACCATTCTTTATATGCATATCGCCGCAAATCAAAAAATACCGTATGGAGTCCATGTTAAACCCGGTGACGTAATTGGTTTCGCTTCTTGTGAGGGCGGCTTTACTTCGGGCACCCATACCCATGTTGCCCGAAAGTATAACGGCGTGTGGATCAATGCTGGTGGTGACATACCATTCGTGATGAGTGGTTGGACTCCTTACACAACTGGGGTGGTCTATGACGGCGGTATGACTTATGGAGACTACACAGCAGAAGCCTTTGGCGGTAAGTCTCCTTACAATGTAATCTGGCGTGACGATTAGGAGAAAGTGATTGCTGTGAACAGCCCAGGGAACGGAAAAAAGAGCTTCATCTCTGTTTTGTTCCTGGGTTTAATGCTGGTCGCTGGGGCATGTGCCATTGCCAGGCCAGCAGAATTGCTGTTGCTACCGGAAAAACTGCCTGACACTTCCGAAATAATCCCAACCACAACCCAGAGGCCAATTTACAGGCCAGGGGAACTGGTTGCTTATACCGCCCAAAGCGGCGATAATCTGCCGATGTTGGCAGCTCGGTTCAATACCAGCGAAGAAGCCATTCGAAAAGTCAACACAATCCTCCCTGCCAGCTTAACCACGCTTCCGCAAGGCCTTCCCATGCAGATCCCCATCTACTACACACCTTTCTGGGGCTCGGTCTTTAGATTGATCCCCAACTCTGCTTTTGTCTACTCTGCCCGTTCTGAAACCAGTGGTATGAGAACAATGTCGGCTGTTAATGTCGAAGAATCCGAAGTATTTCAACAACTTTCTGGGTCAAATGTTTTTTTGGAACGATTCGGCCAGATTTGCCTGGAGGCGAGTATCGATCCGCGGCTCATGTTGAGCCTGTTAGCTTATGGATTTGAACCGGACAGCGGCCTCCAAACGGCGAGCACCGTGCTGCTTGAAAGCATTTCACAACAAAACCTGGATCTGCTGCTGCGCTGGTTAGGCCTGCTCAATGAAGGGTTTTACGGATTTGAATCTGGCCGATTACTGGAACTGGAACTGCCGGATGGCACGATAGAACGGTTGGACCCGTGGCAAAACGCGGGCTCAGCAGCCCTACGTTACTTCTTTAGTCAAATGCTTGAGACCGCAACCGATTATCAACGGGCTGTAGCACCGGGCGGATTTGCAGCCATTTACGAGAAATTATACGGAAATCCCTGGGCTGCTGAGTTTGAAGTACTCCCAGGTAGTCTTGAATGGATTCCGGCAGGCCTGCCTATCAATTCGAGAGGGGGCTGGCAGGCAGCTGCGTTCCCTGAAGGCATCCTAAAAAGCATGCCTTCGTCGGGTGTATTGGCCGGCTTCCACGCCAATATTCAAAATGCCAAGGATAAAAATGATTATGGCAAAGTGTTTGCATGCATTGGTGGCACAATTACCCGATTAGAGCCTTCACAACTGGTAGTGAGTTATGAAGGAACGCAGGAATCGCAGGGCTGGTCGGTCGTATACTACGGCGTAAAGGTCAAACCCGGCTTAAAAGTAGGGGATAAGGTCGAAATCGGGGAAAGCCTTGGTCATGTAGATTCAAGCGGCTGGAATGCCAGTTTTTGGCTGGCAAGGAAATTCAATGGCGAGTGGGTGGGTGCCAATGGAGTGGTTCCGTTTAACCTGGGTGGCTGGAAGCTGGCCATGGACAGCGACGGACGAAACCTAACGATGCAAAAACCTGAATTGACAATTTACAGTCAACCATCCAAAAGCCAGATCAACCTCATCCCAAATAATTAAAAAAGCTGGCCATAATTGGCCAGCTTAATTAAATAATCTATTGACCTAAAAACCCAAGTCGTGCGGATTAATTGGGCTACCGCTATTGCGGACTTCGAAGTGCAGGTGGGCACCAGTCGAATTACCCGTTGAACCCATCAAACCAATTTGCGTACCACTATCTACAACAGTACCGCAAGCCGCCATACCTTCCGGCAGCATATGCGCATAGAGGGTAAGGAAGCCGTTACCGTGATCCAGGACGATAACATTACCGTACCCGCGATCGGACCAACCTGAATAGATAATGACCCCAGCATCAGCTGCCTGTAAAGGCAAGCCCGAATGCCCTCCAAAGTCGACACCATAATGGGTGGGTGGGTTCCAGTCATAGCCAGAGAGGACGGTACTTCCGGTAGGCAAAGTCCAATTGCCACCTGCCCGAATAGCCGCGGCAGGGTTACATTCGTATACGCCAAGCCAACCTACATTCGGATGTGCACCTGGTAAGCCGTTATTGTCAACAGTGACACCTGACCAGGCAGGGGGCGGGTTAATACCCCCAGGAATAATGAGCATGGTGCCGGGTTTGAGATTAGGTTTTGAAAAGTCGCCAATACTGGCGCGATCAAGACCATTCGCAGGATAGTCCACGATGGCATCGGCGCTCACCTGGTAATACTTGGCCACGCCGTTAAGACCATCACCAGGCATCCATTGGTAGTAAACGCCATCCACAGGTAGGATGAGCAACCTTTGATTAACAGAAAGTCCATCCGGGGTCTCACCCAGTATGTAACGGTTGCCCCAAAGAATACTTTCCGGTTTTAAGCCGAATTTGCCAGCAATAGCTTCCAGGGTATCCCCCTGGACAGTTTTGTAGGCCACGATATCACTCCTGGGAGTGATTTGTTGGGGGGGTTCAACAATTGGGAAGGAGAGCATTTTATTCTTGGCATCCGGATAAATACCAGCATAAGCCGGCACCTTGGCTTCTTCGTCGTAGGCACCTGGAATTATCAACCAGGTATCAGCCGGGATATTCGGATTTGAATAATCGCCCAAGGTCGCCCGATCAAGCTTGTTGCCTGGGTAATCAACAATCACATCCGCATTTACGTTATAACCCCTGGCTACGCCGTTAAGTCCGTTTCCAGCCTGCCATTGATAATAAGCACCGTCCACTGGCAGAATGTTAAGAGTGACTCCGGGAACGTAATTCACTAATTTGTAGCCCAACGTGTAGCGGTTTGCCATTAAGAGGGTTTCTGGCGCGAGGCCAAATTTTTCAGCAACACTGTAGATGGTATCGCCTTTTTCCATCGTGTATTGAATAACCTCGGTGCGTACCTGGATCGTTGGTACGATTTCGGGCATATTAGTGGCGGTCGTTAGTCCTCCCAAAGTTGGTTCAGGACGTGAAGTTGCTTCAAGTTCTCGCGGTGTAGGCAGGTTTGCCAGCGATAAAACGGTCGTGGTGGGGGTGGGTAAAGGTGCGGAACCACCTTGTGCTGCCCAGACAAAAAATAGGATTAGAGCAAGCACTACCAGTCCAAGTGGAATATAGAAATTCAAAGTAAATGGCTTTTTGCCATTGTTGATCTTATTGGATTGAGTGACCTGGTCATCAGAATTTTCTGTGGGGACAGGTTCTGGGAGTGATTCCTCTTTGATTTCAGCCATTGCTTCGTTTGCTTCTTCCGGGGTTTGAATGTTGTTCGCACGCTCAGCCAGGTTTTCCCAGTGGGATGGACCAGAGACATCCATATAAGGATGCTCGAATTCTTCGTCTTGCGGTAGATTTGTGTCTTCCATTTTTACTCCGTACCGCATAATAACTGCGGCTTTTCAGGCTGTCAAGTCAACGGCAGGCAATCAATTGTAAAAAAAGGTCAAGGTTGCTGCCTAAAGTACTGTGAAATCGAAGGAGATAGATCCTTGTCAGAATTATTACGAAAGAATTCGAAAAAAGCTTCAGCGTTCCCAATGCGATGCAAATTGGTTTCAAAATATTCTTTCAAACTAGCGAAGAATGCCTGGTCACCAACCATTTGCCGCAGGTCGCGCAGGAGTTGAGCACCCCTCAGATAGACAGCATCGCGGTATGAATCGTAACCAGAACTGTCCGAAATTGATGAGTCCACATTACCAGAAAGTGTGTATTTATCGACACGATTAGTCCACCACCAGGCCAGCAAGTCGGGGTAGTAACGCTCATAAAACAAGCTTTCGCTGTAAGTGGCCATCGCTTCATCCAGCCAGGGTTCGGCAGCCTGGTCGTTGTGTACCAAACTATAAAACCATTGATGCGCAATTTCATGCGGCACCAAATAATCCAACATTGATTCGCGCTCAACTTTGGCGTTATCAATGACACCATAGCTGAGCATGACCATACCATCCATCTCCATGTTATGAAGGAAGTCTGCAGCGACGATGGAGAGCATTTCGCGAGGGTAAGGGTTCCAGAGTTCGCCATAAAGGTCCATTGCCTGGGAGGCAAGTTGCAGAATCCGCGGGCCTTGATCAACTTCGTTGAAGAAGAGATATGCCCGCAAGCGTACACCGTTATGCATGATTTCTTGTTCAAAATATGAGTCGCAGACGGAGAAGGCAAAAGAGCGTGCCAACTCAAGATGATAGGTGTAGTCCCCGCTTTTTGGCTCACCAATAGCCGGGGAGGAGGCAGCCACTTCAATCAGGTTAGCCCGGTCGCTGAGTTTTAGGCGTACATCAAAGTCAGCCATCTCGCTCACCACATACTCCCCGATTTGTTGGGCATTTATGACAACCATGGGATGCACCGTCCACCCCTTTTCCTCGTCATAAGGTGGGATGTAAGGGTACCAATTGAACAGATTGGTTTGACGGTTGGAGATACCGTAAGTGCCTTCACTTTCGGGCAGGACCAGGCGAAATTCCAGATGCAATTGGGTTTGCGTTCCAGGTTCAAGGGGGGAAGAGAGCGTGACCCGTGTGATCTGGCCATCTTCAAGAAAACCCTGGACGCTCGGGCCGGTCAGCATTTTCTGGCGATAGCTATCTGGGAAGTTTCGCGGAGGGATGGCCAATAGAATTTCTGATAACGGTTTGCTACTACGGTTGGTATAGGTAATCGTCTCGGTGATATCCGCCACCCTGGAGTAGTAGTTGAGGATGAGGTTGAGCTGGTAATGAGTCCGGTTTTGAGGTGTGGGCTGAGTGACCGGAGTATTAATGGGGGCACCGGTTGGGGCCGGTTCAATTGTCGGGGTTGCGAGGATTTGAGTTGGTTCAATAGTTTTTTGGACCGAGGTGGCTACCAAATCTGGCGTGGGAGATGTAACTTTTGAGGAGCAAGCGGAGAAAACCAGCGCAACCGCCAGCAAAATGAGGAGAGTAGAAGTGGAAAGTCTGCCTTTGAGCATTTTACTTCGGAGAGGATTCTACCAGAATGGAGAAATCCGATAATTTTAGGATTCCGCATCGACGCGATAATTTTGTTAAAGAAGGAGGAGGCATTTACTCTTTAGCCTTCCCATCGTAATAAAAAAACCCGGCAAAAACCGGGCTTTTTAAGCGTATGTTAAATAACTAACAAGGGACGCCAACATCCTCAATAACTTCGATTGTGTGGCTGATTTTGGCTGATCTTGACATCATTGCAATACCCTGACAGTACTTGGTTTCTGAAAGCTCCACTGCTTTTTCGACGTCTTCACGCTTAATATTGTGGCCGCTCACCCGGTAGGTAAAATGCATATCAGTGAACACTTTGGGGTATTCACTGGCACTGGTCACTTCAACCTCAACTTCATAAGCGTGGAAATCGACCTTCAATTTCCGGAGAATGGAAATAACATCCATACTGGAACAACCTGCCACTCCCATCGCCACCATTTCCATCGGGCGAAAACCAAGGTTTTGACCGCCGCCTTGTACTGAGCTATCCATTTGGACAATATGGCCTGAAGCAGCAGTGCCAGTCAGGTGCATATTTTCTTTCCATACTACTTTTACGTTCATTTTTTGCCTTTCTACCAACCCACCGGGTTGGTACTTGAGGGTTATCAGGTATAGGTTCCTGTTTGTACTTTGCCACAAGCCGGGCAGAACAGGTTGAGGTTGTTATCGTAAGCAGCAAGGCCTCCCTTGCAAAAAGGGCAGGGTTGCCCAAATTGTAAAATCAAACCTGGCCGGGTTGGTTTGCAGCGATTGGGGTCAACATCCTTGGTGATGAGAACCGGTTTCGGTCTGGGCTTATACTTTTTGCCTGGTGCCTCAACTTGTCTCATAGTTTTCCTTATGATGGATGGTTAGGCTTTAACCAGTGTGTCCAGAGGCCAATTGGGGAGGACATCGAAATCAAGACTGCCCGGTTCATCGTTGGCCATGTGTCGATACGCTGCCGCAGCTATCATGGCGGCATTGTCTGTACACAGGTTAAGCGCTGGAATATGTACCCGGAATTTGGTTTGAGAGCGGAAGGCCTCACGAAGAGCTTTATTAGCGCTGACCCCACCCGCGACAATAATTTCCTTGGCACCGAACTCAGTTGCAGCAGTTATCGTTTTATCGTAAAGTGCTGAAACCACAGAAGCCTGGAAGGAAGCAGCGATATCCGCTACGGGCAAGGGGCGCCCATTGGCTTTCAGGTCGTTGACCACTCTCAGGACTGCTGTTTTCACGCCGCTAAAAGAGAAATTCCAGGGCAAATCCAACTTGGCTTTGGGAAAGTTGAAGGCTTTGGGGTTGCCGTTTACAGCTGCTTTTTGAATGGAGGGGCCCCCTGGATAGGGAAGGTCCAGAAGCCGGGCTACTTTATCAAAAGCTTCACCCGCGGCATCATCCACGGTGGATCCGAGCAATTGATATTGCAAATGGCCTGTCATTAATAAGAGTTCTGTGTGGCCCCCAGAAACAAGCAATGCAACCAGCGGAAATTTGGGTTCAGGGCCGGGTTTTGTATCCGCAGGGCTGCACCACGCAGCATAGATGTGGCCTTCAAGGTGACTGATAGGATAAAGCGGCAGATTGGAACCGACTGCCAGGCCCTTGGCAAAGTTGACCCCAACAACCAGGGAACCTGCCAAACCAGGACCACGCGTGACCGCAATGGCATCCAGATCTCGAATTTGCATATGAGCTTGCTGCAAGGCTTCGTTCGCCACTGCGTAAATGGCCTTCACGTGTTCCCGTGATGCTAATTCTGGATAAACACCACCATACTGCGCGTGCAGATCGACCTGGCTGGCAATCACAGAGGAATGCACCAATCGACCAGACTCAACCACTGATGCAGCAGTTTCATCGCAGGAACTTTCGATGCCCAAGATGCGCAGATTATCTTTTTTCATGGCGTCAGCCTTTCATCGGGACAACCAGATCCATGGGATAGTCGGCAAATTTGTGGAAGGCTCCATTGGCATCGCAATACCAGGTATCCTCAAGGCGGATGCCGTATCCCTTTTCAGGATAGTATAACCCGGGTTCAATGGTAAATACAGAACCAGCCTGTAAGTTGTTGCTTGGGTCATCCGGGTAGCTGGACCATGGTTTTTCATGGACATCCAGGCCAACACCATGGCCAATCCCATGAACGTAACCGGATTCTATGCGGGGATTCTTGCGAATGGTTTCATGCCCCATGGCTTCAAACAGGTCGCAGGTGCGCTGCTGAAGGTAGTTCGGGTTGCGTCCAAATTCGAGCTCGCTAACGAGGGTGTCGTAAACTCGTTTGACTTCATTGAAGGCAGTTTGTACCTCCTCTGTAGCGTAACCAAGTGACCAGGTTCGGGTGAAATCATAAAAATATCCGCCGCCTTTTTCACAAGGGAAGATGTCAAACACGATTGTTTTTCCCAGGCACATAATATCATCCGGGTTGCCGATACTATGTGGAAGCGCGGCATCGCGACCGAGAGAAAAAATGGTATTCTCAGGAGCTTCAGCACCATACTCAGCCAGCCAGAGGTCGATTTGGGCTTTAACCTCCCCCAGTTTTAAGGGGCTGCCATCTGCTTTAATCAGATTTTCGCCATCAAGTTTCGAGGAGGCGAGCAGTTGCTGGGTATTACGCACCACGCGGGTGGTGATTTCGCCCATACGACGGATGCGTTCAATCTCGTCTGGACGCTTGAGCGCACGCGCTTCCAGAAGCACGGCATCCTGGTTATCACCTTTGAATTGCAGTTTTGGGTTGAGTTCATGCAGGTCTTGAGTAAGGCTAACCATGGGGCCGACTTCTTTTTGACCGTATACGAGCACTTTGCCTTCTTCAAGGCCGATATCCTTGAAAATCTGCAGGTAGCGCAGCGCGTTGGCTTTTGCCCGATCACCTGCGGTTTCCTTTAGGAGTGGGCGCAAATCGTAGTCACTGTAGGATAGAAGTTTATTACCAGATTTGGCGGCTTCTTCACGTTCCATCGGTCCACAAATGATGACAGGCTCCTTGCCTTTGATTAGAAAAAGGTCCGCAACACTTAAGTGGCAGATGCCCGTGAAATACACCATCGAAGGGTTGTGTTGGGCTGGACCGGTAATCCAGAGAGCACTTGCACCAGCGTTTTCCATTAATTTTTCTAATCGATCGATCATAGTTATTACCTCTTCAGTTTGGCTATTGATATTTTTAGAGCGTGCAGCAGTGCTTCTTCTTCATCCGGCTGAATAGTGCGAGGGTCGATTAATAGCCGACCGTTCTCGATTCGGGCAATAACAGAGGGGGAACCGGTACGAAGAAGTGAAAGCATTTTTTCAGGTTTCAAGGAAAAGCTAAGCAAGGTTGTAGGCAGCGTTTCTTCAGGCAAACTACCTCCGCCGATAGTGGAAAACCCAGTGAGCAGTTCACCTTCTCTAAGCTGGTTTTGCAGGTATTGGGCTTGTGCCTGGATGGATTGCAGAGAGCGGCTGATCATTTGCCAAACCGGAATCTCGGTGAGTGCCTGCCCGTAAAGGTACTCCCTGAGCGTGGCTTCGAGCGCGACCAGGCAGAGCTTGTCAGCCCGTAACGGGCGCAGAAGCTGGTGTTTTTTCAGTTTGTTTATCAGAGCGGCGCTTCCGAGGATGATGCCTGATTGCGGCCCCCCGAGGAGCTTATCGCCAGAGAAGCAAACGAGGTCAAAACCTGCTGCCAGCGCCTCCTGCACGGTGGGTTCATGAGCAAGGCCAAATTGGCTGGTATCCAATAACGCGCCAGATCCTAAGTCAAATATTGAGAGAATGCCAGTCTCTTTGGCTAGCAAGGCAATTTCTTTCAGTTCTGGAGCCTCAGAAAAACCGGTGACCTTGTAGTTGGAAGGGTGCACTGCCAGCAAGGCCTTAGCGCCACCTTCAATGGCTTCCTGGTAATCTGCCAGCCGAACTCGGTTTGTGGTGCCAACTTCCACCAATTTAGCCCCCGATTGACGGAAGACTTCTGGCATGCGGAAGCCGCCGCCGATTTCAACCATCTGTCCTCGTGAAATGGCAACGGGTTTGCCTTTTAATAAAGCTGAAAGTGTCAGCATAATAGCAGCGGCATTGTTATTGACAACAACAGCAGCTTCAGCGGAGGTCAGTTGGGTAAGCAATCTTTCAGCCGCCTCGCCCCGTTGGCCACGCTTGCCGCTGTGAAGGTCAAACTCCAGTGCCTGGTAACCACTGCCTTGGTTGGCTATGGCCTCCAAGGCTGTTTTGCAGAGCGGTGCCCGGCCGAGATTGGTGTGCAAAATGACACCAGTGGCATTAACGAGCCGTGGGGTGCGGATGGTATCGATTTCCGCCAGACTTATTTTCAATTCTGTCAGGATAAAATCGAGGTTTACATCCGGTAAAGAGGGAGTTTGGCGAATGATAGATTCAATCTTGCGAATTTGATCAGTGACCAAATCCCGCCCGTAATAAGAGCAAAGAGCTATAACTTCAGGCTGTTCGAGGACCTTATTGACGGAGGGTAAAGCGCGCAAATCAGACATTAATCACTCAGCGCGGTTTCCAGGTGCTGCGTTCCCAAAGGCGGATGAGAAATTCGGCCACGGCGAAGCCAATCCCCAAGATCAACCCAAGGCTCGGCGAAAGCATTCGTCCCATCTGTAACCAAACAAGGCTGGCAACAAAAGCTCCCACAAAGACCGATTCCCGCAGGATGGGCAGCGCATCCACAGCTGGTGTGGAGGGGAACCGCTTGTGCAGGAAAAAGATGGGCATCGTCATTAGGCCGGCAATCGCCAGAACCAGGCAAAAGAAAAAGAGCCAGCGTGGGCCGATTTGAGGTACTGTTTTTGTGATCGTATAGAAAAGGCCTGCTCCTCCAGCAAAGAAAAATAAGAAACTTGCAGGTAAAAATTGCCAAAATTTCATTTGGTTTTCAGGCGGTTTCATGGCAGAAATTATACATGAAAAGGATGCTCAAGGCTTTAAGCTGACGCTCCGGATCAGGTTTAATCGGAGATTTGGCCCTTGCAAGACCCAGAATTGTTATAGAATTACGGAACTATGTTCGAATGGAAAACACTCGCTACTGACCAAAAAGCCCGTGCCGGGCAATTTTTTACCCCACACGGGATATTGCAAACCCCTGTATTTGCCCCGGTGGGAACCCAGGCAACCGTAAAAGCCATTACCCCTGCCCAACTTACTGAACTTGAGGCCAGCCTGGTGCTCTCGAATACGTATCATTTATTCCTGCGGCCAGGCGATGCTCTGGTGGCTGAAATGGGCGGTTTGCACAAATTCATGCAATGGCCGGGACCGATGCTTACAGATTCGGGCGGCTTTCAGGTTTTTTCACTGGCACAAATTCGGAAAATCGATGAAGATGGTGTGACCTTCAAATCCCATATAGATGGTTCGATGAAGCGCTTAAGCCCTGAAATTTCCATGGCCATCCAGGAAAACCTGGGCGCGGATATCATCATGGCTTTTGATGAATGTTCCGACCCAACAACCCCGGAAGTGAGCCGGGCGGCCATGGAACGCACACATGCCTGGCTTTTGAGGTGTATGGAAGCCAGGAAACGGCCTGATCAAGCGCTCTTTGGTATAGTGCAAGGCGGTGTGAACCCGCAACTACGAGAAGAATCAGCCAGATTTGTTGGCGCGCTTGACTTGCCAGGATTAGCTATTGGCGGTCTTTCTGTCGGTGAAAGCAAGCAGGATATGTATCACACGCTGGATGTTGTGAATGAAATTCTGCCCGAAAATAAACCCCGCTATCTGATGGGGGTGGGAACAACTCAGGATTTGATTGAAGGCGTAAAGCGCGGTGTAGATATCTTTGATTGCGTGCTCCCCACCCGACTGGCACGGCATAACACAGCTATGACCCGGTACAGCCGCTTAAATCTGCAAAATGCCCTCTATACCCACGATCCGAACCCGATTGACCCAGATTGCAGCTGCTATACCTGCACGCACTTCACCCGGGCTTATTTACGCCATTTGATCAATGCTAAAGAGATGTTGGCAGCCACTTTACTTTCGATCCACAATTTGCACACTCTCATCAACCTCGCTAAAGAAATGCGTAAAGCCATCATAGAGGGCAGCTTTGAGCAGTATGCGGAAGATGCTTTGGAGAAAATACACAAAAATCACAAACCAGAGGTCAGAAAATGACAGTCATCCAGGCCATTATCCTAGGAATCGTGCAAGGTTTAACCGAGTTTTTACCGGTTTCTTCCTCAGCCCATTTAGTGTTGGTGCCTTACCTGGCCGGCTGGAATTTGGACCAAGGTTTTGCGTTTGTCTTCGATGTCTTGGTGCAATTGGGCACTTTGGCAGCGGTGATCTATTACTTCCGCAAGGATCTATTGGAGATTTTCAAGGCCTGGGTGCATGGCATTAAGGCACGCCAGCCCTTGGCAGATGAGAACAGCCGCATGGGTTGGTATCTGATTTTGGCTACCATTCCGGCAGGCCTCGCTGGTTTGCTGTTGAAAGATAAGGTGGAAGCTGCCTTTGCCAGCCCGGTATTGACGGCTGTATTTTTGTTTGGAACGGCAATTTTTCTGACGACCGCAGAACTTTTCCATCGGCAAGTTGAAAGAAAACAAAAGATTAGAAATCTGAATGAAATAAAGACAATGGATGCGCTTTTTATCGGATTTTTCCAAGCAATATCTATCTTTCCAGGAATATCCAGATCTGGCGCAACGATCTCAGGGGGTATCATTCGTAAGTTTGATCGTCAAGGTGCAGCCAGATTTGCCTTCCTTATGTCGATTCCAATCATGTTGGCTGCAGGGGTTTTGGGGGTAAAAGATTTGCTGGATGTACCCAATGTGGGACAGATGGCCGGCCTGGTGTTGATTGGTTTTATCCTGGCGGGGGTGATCGGTTACCTGGTTATCAGGTGGTTTATTGGCTATCTGCGGGGGAAATCCTTGCTGCCATTTGCGGCTTACTGCGCGCTCTTGGCCCTTCTCGTGATTGCCGTCACTTACTTCCGGATTTGATTCTTTACAGTTTCTGTTTTGTTGCCAAGAGCAATCCGGTCGATTTTCGGATTTTTATCCCTCCTTTGGCATCAATGATTCTCTGGAAGTAATCCGTGAGCTCTTGCGGGGGGCAACTGGCTTGCTCATACGAAAAACGCTCCAATGACATAACATAATCTGTTAGCGGCTGGGCTTCGGTCACCCAAAGGTCAGATGGATAGATCTTCAGCGTGGCATTCCCAAACACAGTTTTGACCAAATCCAAACCCTCTTCCAGTGTGAAACAGGAATGAAAGATATGAAGCGGACTGCTGGCAGGGAACAAACCCTGGAGAAGCTGGTCAAGATCCCGCATATGGCCTTGCCCATTGGTAGCAGCCATTAATCGCCCGCCTGGATTGAGCAGGTGCTTAATTTCACGCAAGGCCAAGGCAATATCAGGGACATGGTAAAGCATGTGATTGGCTGTAATGCAATCAAAGGTACCGTCGGAAAAAGCCAGAGCCTGAGCATCCTGGACCGAAAAATGGAAGCGAGAGTCTTGTTCAAGTTCTGAAACAGCTTCCTGTAACATCCCGTAAGAAAAATCAACAAGGAAATAGCGCAAGGAGGCAGGGAAAGCCGTTCGATTATTTCGGGTCTGGCTGGCGTTGCCGCAGCCAAGTTCCAGAACTATTTCCCCTGGGCTGAGCTTCAGGTTTTTTAGTACAAAGCTATCCCAGGATTCGGCCGCGGTCGAAAAACGCTGATGCAAACGAATGCGGGCTTTTAGGTTTACAGCAGTTTTGTACTGGCTGCTCTGTAAAGCATTATCGCTGGTAGGCGTAGTTTGCAATCCTGATCCTATTTTCGTTCCTCATCATTCTGAGGGAAGGCAATTAACGGTCTTTCAAAGATTTCTCCATTGCGCTGATGGCCTTTTCAAGGTTGGCGCGCGGTGTGCCAAAATTAAGACGGACAAATTGGTCATACTCTTGCCCAAAAACCATGCCGTCATTCAAACCGACGTGTGCTTTTTCCAGGAAGAACTTGTACGGGCTTTCAAGGCCAGTTTCACGGCAATCCAACCACATCAGGAACGTAGCCTCGGGACGCGCAACTTTTACACCGGTTAGTCGGGAATTAATATTCTCAATCAACCAATCGCGATTGGCCTGTAGGTAGGTCAGGCAAGCCTGCAGCCAATCAGCGCCACCTTCATAGGCGGCTTTGGCCGCGGTCAGCGAAAGCAAGTCGGGGGAACCGACCAAACCACCTCGCGCGGTGTTGAATTGCTCAAAAAGGCTTTCGTTTTGGATGATACCTACGGAAGCATACAAGCCGGCAACGTTGAAGGTTTTACTAGGCGCCATGAATGTGAGCGTGGTATCAGATACTTCCGTGGAGAGGGAAGCGAATGGAATGTGTTTACGCCCGTCGTACACCAGGTCGCAGTGGATTTCATCGGAGCAGGTGTAAACATGGTGGCGCAAGAGGATTTCGGCCAGTTTTTCAAGTTCTCCGCGGGTAAAAGCCCGGCCAGTCGGGTTCTGTGGATCGCAATGGATATAGGCTTTGACATGCTTATTAACAATTAACTGCTCGAAGAGCTCAAAATCAATGTTGTAGGAACCATTCGCGCCTTCAAGCATTGGGCATTCTACGACGGTCAAGCCGGAAGATTTTGGGCCAGAGAAGAAGGGTGGGTAAGCAGGGGTAAAGAAGATAACTGCATCGCCCGGCTGGCAAAGGGCACGCAACGCAAGATTGAAACCGGTGACAACACCAGGGACAAAGGTTAGCTGAGAGCAGGCAACCTCCCAATCATAGAGCTTGCGCATGCGCTCGACAAAGACTTCTTTAAGCCCAACAGGAGGCAACCCATAACCAAAGACTCGATGATCTATGCGTTCATGGAGGGCTTCAATGACGCATTCGGGGCTTTCAAAATCCATGTCCGCCACCCAAAGTGGCAGGACGTCTTTTGGGTATATATTCCAGCGTAAGCTTTCTGTACAGCAACGATCGATCAAGTGGTCAAAATCCATAGGAACCTCCAGTAATTAGCTAAAAGAATTCTAATCTGCTTCTGCTTCAATATTCTGAATCTGTCTCAATTCGAGGCAGTCGCTTGGTATACTTTTCAAATCAATGAAATATCTATTTCAAAAACTACTAAAGCTTACCCAGGCGGCCACATTTTTTTGGCCGGTAATGACAAGCATCTGCCTGGGATGGTTAGTTTCTTCCAGTCAACCGGTTTTGGGCCGTATTGGTAGTAGCCTTGGCATCATTTGCTTACTTATGGCTGTTTTTACCTTCGGATCCATCGAGGACGCCCCAATGGACGCTTTCACCGAAACGAAAAACCCTGGAAATCCCATCTCAAGAGGATATGTTTCCATACCAAGCGCCTGGAAGCTATGCATGGTTCTGGCGCTCATTGGCCTTCTGCTGAGTGTGTTAAGTTCCCGAGGCACAATGCTGATTAACCTCGGCCTACTTTTTATAGGCATTCTTTATTTCCACCACACTCTGAAATTGCGGCAAAGTTTACTTCTGGATGTGCTGGGTTTCTCCATCATCACCAGTCTCTTTCCCTTCCTTTGGACTGTCAATACAACAGCGAACCACCTTGGAATCGACAGCCTTACAACAGGTACCCTGGCATTTTTTCTGACCTATGCAACTTATTTCACGATGATTGAATCTAAAGAGAAAAGCCTTTCACCTGATCTTGCGAAGCCGAAGCTCACTCTTGGGATTATGATTGTATTGGTCGTAATCGTGATTTCGACCCTGTTCACATTTTCATTTTCTGGTTTGGTGCCCGCCTGGGTTTCGGTCTTGATGGTGGTCCTGTTTGTGATTATGGTTTACCCGCAATTTAGCCGACGTGCAGCCATTCAGACAGAGACTTACGCCCACATACTCTTAGCAATCTACCAACGTGTCCTGGTAATTGCATTAGTAACTTATTTTCTATCAACACAAATCTTCAGTATTCTAAGGTAGATAACATGACTAAACACGATTTTCTTTCCACGACCATTCATCTCTCAGCCCCACAAGGTTGGGAGGATTACGAGCTTCTGGATAGCGGCAGGGGAAAAGCGCTGGAACGCTTCGGCAAGCACATCCTGATTCGCCCTGAACCGCAAGCGGTTTGGGAGCGCACTCTCAAGACTGAAGATTGGGACAAAGCAGATGCGGTTATGGTCGAAGAAAAAGCTGAATATGGGGCCTCCTGGCGGTTCCTTAAACCGATCGAGAAATCTTGGGAAATGCGTTGGAAAAACCTGCAATTTCAAGCTCAATTAGCAAACTCTCGGCATATTGGTGTGTTCCCTGAAATGGCCAGTAATTGGGACTGGATGCAAAAGCGGATCCGCAAAGCTGGCAAACCTTTCAGAGTGTTAAATTTATTCGGCTATTCCGGCTTGGCCACCCTTGCCTGCGCGGAAGCAGGCGCAGAAGTAACGCATGTGGATGCATCCAAACATGCTATCACCTGGGCAAATTACAACTACAAACTCTCTGGTCTGGAAAATCAGCCAGTGAGATGGATTGCTGAAGACGCCCTCAAATTTGCTGAAAGGGAAGTTCGCCGCGGAAGCAAGTATCATGGCATCGTGTTGGATCCTCCAAAATTCGGCAGAGGTACATCCGGAGAAGTGTGGGATTTCTTCAAGAAAATTCCAGAACTGATGCGGGCTTGCCGGGGCCTATTGGGTAACGATGCAGATTTTCTGGTGATTACTGCCTACGCCATACGGGCTTCGGCTTTGTTGACTGAACAGGCTGTGGTTGAGGTGATGGGAGATCGCGGAAAAACTGAAACCGGTGAATTGGTGACAGTAGATAAATCAGCCGGGCATGTCATTTCACATGCCATGTACACACGCTGGTCGAGGGATTAAGCTGAGGGTTGCGAATTATCGGTTGGGACAGCGCTGACCATTACGCGGTCCACACGGTGGCCATCCATATCAACAACCTCAAAGCGCAGGTTGTCCCAAATGAAGGATTGTCCAATGCGTGGAATGGCGCCGAGTTGGTTCATGACAAATCCGCTCAAGGTGTGATAACCAGCTCTCGATTCATCTGGAAGCTCATCCAGGTCTAATTTCTCTTTTAATTCATCAATTGGCAGTAGGCCATCAAAAAGCCAGGAACCATCTTCACGTTGAAAGGCATCTTGTTCGATGTCCAATTCATCATTGGGAATGTCGCCCATGATGGATTCAAGTACGTCGTAAAGAGAGACAATTCCCTGCACTCCACCGTATTCGTCAAGGACCAGGGCCTGGTGTTTACCAGTTTGTCGAAATTGATCGAAAACATGGAGGGCACTGGTGCTTTCCAAAACGTAAAGGGGTTCTTGCGCGAAGTCCTGAAGATTGAATTCAGGGGACCCCATATCTACACCAATCAAGTCTTTCAAGTAAACCATGCCAACCACCTGGTCCAGGCTGCCATGGGCAACCGGGACGCGGGAAAAGGCTGATGACTTTAGTCCATTTATGATTTCAGGTTTAGTGTCATCCAAATCAATCCAAACCACATCTGTGCGAGGGGTCATGATGGCATCCACCCGGCGGTCGCCAAAGCGGAAGACAGCAGAAACCATATCCTGCTCTTTAGCTTCAAAGATTCCCTGTTCGGCACCAGCTTCGATCAGGAGCTTAATTTCCTCAGCAGTAACCACTGGTTGGGATTTTTGCTTGACGTTGAACAATTTGAGGGAAAAATTTGTGGCTGTACTCAGAAACCACACAATTGGGCGGGCAACCTGGGCAATAACGTTCATGACACCCGAGAATCGTGCTGCGATGCGTTCAGGATTGCCAAGGGCGATGCGCTTTGGCACAAGCTCTCCCAATACAAGCGAAAAGAAAGTGACCAGGATAACGATGAAAATCAGAGCCCATCCTTCGGCGCTTTTACCGAACCACCCCTGCTGCAGGAAAAAAGCCCCAAGAGGTTTGGCAAGTCTGGCCCCGCCAAAAGCACCAGAGAGGATGCTGATTAATGTAATCACGAGCTGGACTGTGGAAAGGTAGCGGTTTGGTGTGGAGAGCAACCTAAGGGCAGTCTTCGCGCTCTCATCACCATCATCTTCCATTTGTTCAAGGCGGACCTTGCGGGAAGAAACCATGGACATTTCGTACATTGAGAAAAGCCCATTCACCAGGATGAGAATAAAAATTAGCAGAATTTCAAGTCCAAACAGCATGCGTGCCTTAAGTAATCAATTCGTCAGGAAGATGGCAGGTGCGGTTGAGATAAACCAGTTCAAAAAAGCGGGGATTATCGACATTAAAGCGCGTGATACCGCAATTGTTATAAATCAGATGATAAGGCTGATCGGCAGTCCGCAAAATATGAAGATCCAATTTGAAGAAGGCCCGGAAGAGAAGCGCAAAAAAACTGCCGTGCGTGATAACGCCAACACGGTCATCCGTGCCTGCATGCCGATTCTTCAAGAATTCGATTACTCTGAAAGCCCGTTCCATACGGGGAGGGTATTCTTCCTTACCACCAGGCCACCAACCTTCCTCGGCGATGGGAGAGACAAATTGCAGGTTAGGATAATGCTCTGCAAACCACGAACGGCCTTTACCATGCATAATCTCGATAATCTTAGTGTTATTGACCTCCCTCTGGAGGTAAATACCACCACACTCATGCATATCCACATTCGCTACCAGCGGTAAACCAAGCCGGTCCGCAATAATGGTGCCTGTGTGCACCGCGCGTACCATTAGTCCGCAGTAAAGATGGGTAAGACCAAAAGCTTGTCTATTCTGGAAATCTACATTTCCATAGGGCGTGTGGGGCGTTGGCAGTGAAGAATCTCTTATAGCAAGTGCTTCCGCGGTCAATTGAGCCTGACGGATGCCTATGGGTGTAAGGTCAGGATCTTCTTTCCGATTGTTTGAGCCAGTTTCCCCCTCAAAATCGTCGGGGAGAGCGTTATTAGTTGATTGACCGTGTCGTATGAAATAGAGTTGCATTCCACCCATTATAACGGGTATTTTCTGTCAAAAAGCTGACAGCAGAGGGCTTGCCCGCGTGGTATAATCGCCGCCTATCAGGCAGGTAAAAAATGATTGAAAAAATGCAGGCGATCCTTTCGCGTTATCAGGACATCGAAGACCAATTAGCCCAATCGGCTGATGATTATCAAACCATCGTAGACCTTTCCAAAGAAAAGTCCGATCTGGAACCGATCGTCAAATTAGCCAATGAATATAAAGATTTACTTGCTAATTTGGATGAGACCAAGGTGCTGGCGGAATCTATGGATTTAGACCTCAGGGAGATGGCAAAGGTTGAACTTCCAGAGTTGCAGGCACATAAAGAGGAACTTGAAACCAAAATAAAGACATTACTGGTACCCAAAGATCCAAGAGATGACCGCAACGTAATTATTGAAATTCGGGCCGGAACGGGTGGCGACGAAGCCGCGTTATTTGTTTCTGATCTCTTGAGAATGTACCTGCATTATGCCGATCAACACAATTACAAAACAGAAATCCTTTCCGGAAGCGAAACAGGTTTGGGGGGCTATAAAGAGGTAACTTTTTCGATTAAAGGCAAAGGTGCCTATTCGCGTTTCAAATTTGAGTCAGGAGTACATCGGGTTCAGCGTGTTCCAGAAACTGAAGCCCAAGGCAGAATTCATACGTCCACTGTAACTGTGGCCGTTTTGGCTGAAGTTGAAGACGTAGAAATCAAGATCCCCGAGTCGGATCTGAACATTGATGTTTTTCGTTCATCCGGTGCTGGCGGTCAAAATGTCCAGAAAAACCAAACGGCTGTCCGCATAACGCACTTGCCAACCGGTATTGTGGTTGCCTGCCAGGACGAACGCTCGCAACTGCAAAATAAGATGCGTGCCATGGGAGTGCTGAGAGCCAAGCTTTACGAGCTCGAACTACAAAAACGTCAGGATGCTGTGGCAGCATCACGCAAGTCGCAGATTGGCACTGGTGAACGATCGGAGAAAATCCGCACTTACAACTACCCACAATCAAGAGTTACGGACCATCGCATTAATATTTCTTCCTACAATCTGAACGGAGTCATGGCCGGCTACGAACTGGACACCTTCATCACCGAGCTGCAATTGGCGGATGAATCAGAACGGCTTGCCAATTTCGAAGCCAATGGATAGTTTAAGCACTGGATCGTTATTGAAGGAGCAAGCCTTCAAGCTTTCCAATGAGGTTGAACGGCCATACAATCACGCCTTGGTGTTGTTGTCCCACATTTTGGGTGAATCAAAAAGTTGGGTATTGGCCCACCCTGACCTTTATCTTTCACAAAGGCAGATTTCGGAGCTTTCGAACCTAACAACGAGGCTGACCAACGGAGAACCCCTGCCATACTTGACTGGAAAACAAGCCTTCTTTGGCCTCGATTTTAAGGTTGACCAGAATGTGCTCATCCCCCGGCCCGAGACTGAATTGATGGTTGAAGAAGCGTTGACCTGGCTCAAAGTCCATCCGAATGCCAGGGAAGGTATTGATTTGGGTACTGGTAGCGGCTGTGTGGCAATCAGCCTGGTTCTAAACTGCCCCGAACTAAATATGTGCGCGGTAGATATCAGCGCGAAGAGTCTGCTGGTAGCTATGGAAAACGCGATCCGGTTACATTGTGAAGACCGGATACGTTTTACACAATCTGACTTGTTTAAAGACGTGACCCGTTGTTACAACATGGTATGCGCCAATTTACCGTACATCCCCACGGAAGAATTAGCCATGGTCAAGAGCCTGCCTTATGAACCCAGGTTAGCCCTGGATGGGGGTAAGACGGGATTGGAATTGATCGAACGCAGTATGATTGATGGTCGTGCCCATCTACAAAAACCGTTCCTTTTGCTTTATGAATTTCAATTTGATAAAGCCTCAGAAGTTGAGAAATTAGCTGAGATGTATTATCCTCTGGCGAATAGAAAAATACTCAAAGATCTGGCTGGCTTGGACAGAATCCTGCGCATTGAAGAGAGTTAGTCGAAATGCCTGAAACAACTGTAATCTCAATCGAGGAAAAAAATGCCATCAGGGTGGCCAAGAAGGTCATCCAAAACGGAGGGATTGTTGTAATCCCGACGGATACACTTTATGGTATAGCCTGTGATCCACGAAACATTCACGCCCTTAATTCCATGTACATTGCAAAGGAACGACCCACTTACAAGGCGATTCCTCTTCTTCTAGGTGGTATGGAGCAGTTACGCAAAGTAGTACGCCTCATCGACCCGCGTGTACTGCGCCTCGCTCATGTTTTTTGGCCGGGGGCACTCACTTTGGTCCTTGAAAAACAGCTTGACCTGCCCAAAGAGTTGACCCCATATTCAGGTGTTGCCGTCCGTATGCCTGACCACCCTTTTACCATTTCACTATTACAAAGGACCGGTCCACTTGCTGTGAGCAGTGCCAATATTTCTGGCCAGGCCAATCCGCGAAACTTGGAAGGTGTGCTGGAACAATTGGACGGAAGGGTGGATTTAGTGCTCGATGGCGGTGTGATTCAAGGCGGAAACGGATCGACGATTGTGCAATGCTTGGAAGGCGATATTCGCCTTTTAAGGGGCGGTCCCATTCCATTTGATCAAGTATTGGGTGTCTGGGAAGGCTGATGCTCAGCCTGGAAAGTAAGGGTCTCCAGCTTGATGTTGTGCCTGAACTCGGCTCTTACAGTTTGCGTTCCCTCGAAAATCCAAAAATCCTGATTGATGAAGCATGGTTGGCATTTCAACTTGAACAAGGAAGGCCGCTTTTCGCGGAGTTCTTGGAGTTCAAGGGCCTAAACCCCCTGCGGCAAGCAGAACCAGGCAGGACCCAATTTTCCGGTTTTGAACTTAGCTATTTTGATAGGCTGCACAAGCTCGATTTTGTCGTTGAGCTGGGGCTTATGCTTGACCAACCCATGCTGCTAGTGCGGGAGCGTTTGGTGAATAGCGGACACAATGCTGTCTGGCCGAGAAGACTCTTCGCGGGCATTATCCAACGTGGAAAACTGCATCTGGGTGCTGAAGAAATGGAACCCACATTTTACGCCAATGGCTGGCAGTCATGGTCGCCAACTGCTACATATCGTTTGGGGGATAAACAAGAGCGTTCCTGGATGGGGCCAATTGCCAACCCGATGATAGTAAACCCTGGCACGCCTATAACGCGATTGCCAAATCACTTTTCAGCCGACATGTTTGCTTGCCTTGGAGACCTGAACACCCAAAATGGACTGGTAGCTGGGTACGTATCGCAAAGAGAATCCTTTGGCTCAATTGAAACTCATGTTGGCAGAGAATCAGATTTGAGCATGTGGTCTAACAGCGATGGATTGCGGCTGGACCCGGGCAAAGAGTTTCAGACGGATTGGGCAAGTTTTGGGTTTACTGATTTGAAAGCCAAACTGCCCTTCAAGCTCTACATGCAAACCGTCGCAAATGAAAATAACGTTCACCAGAAAAACGCAGCGCCGATAGGTTGGTGTTCCTGGTATTACTATTTCCAAAATGTGACCGAAAAAGACATTCGTGAGAACCTTGAGGAGGTTGAACGCGTACGGGAGACTATTCCGCTCAAGTTGGTTCAGATTGACGACGGCTTTGAGAAAAGTGTGGGGGAGTGGATGTCGTTTTCTGAACGCTTTCCCAACGGGGTCAGGGCCTTGGCAGATGAAATTGAGTCCAAGGGCTTTATTCCAGGGATTTGGCTGGCACCTTACATTGTCGAAGCCCGTTCTGGTCTGGTCAAAAAACATCCGGAATGGCTCTTGCGGGATAGATGGGGTAGGCCCGCGAATTCAGGTTTTGTCTGGAACCGTTTGGGGAAGGCTTTGGATTTGACCAATCCTGAGGCAATGGCTTACACAGAAGATGTCATCCGCGCCGCAGTGCAAGATT
>DATIUL010000046.1:0-2523 GCA_035466865.1 Anaerolineaceae bacterium
CGTTGTTAATTATTAACGCAGGAGTTCCAGTGATATTATATTTTTCGGCAGCTGCGATGTCATCTTCGATAATGTGAACTGGAAACTCAGAGGATTGACACCTATTAAATAATTCTTCGTTTAGGTTCAAGTCCTGTGCAAATTTGGCAAAACCTTCTATGCTTAGTTGTTCCTGGTTTTTGAATAGTAAATTGTGGTACTCCCAAAACCTGCCCTGTTCATTTGCACAAATTGCTGCTATCGCCGCAGGCTTAGCTAGAGGATGTCCATCAAGCGGGAAATTACGTACATGAATTTGAATTTGGTCTGGATTATTCGCAATTAATTCATCCAATATCAGAAAAGCTTTGGAACAATAAGGGCATTGGTAATCGCTAAATATGACAATTTGGACTGCGGATCCTGGTTTTCCCAAAGCCTGGAGAGAACCAAAAGAGACGTCTTTTACTTTTTTAGTTTGCATGCCAGTTTTAGCTCCAGCCGCTATTCCAGTGAGCTTTGTCTCAAGTATTGTTGTCTTATATAAAATAAAACCCAGAAGCAAGACTTGGATTCCAAGGAGAATAATTACATAGGTATTCAAAGTACTTGATGAAGATTTCTTATCTTGTTCCATAAGTGTCCCTCCCAACATGTAAAGATATCAATTTATTAGTTATGGCAATCAAAAAGACTAATATTTGATATTATTAAGAACTCATAAACCCATCTACAAATAAATTATTCTATCATGAATAACCCTTATCACAATAAGACGTTAATACCGAGATAAGAAATAATTAATACCGTGTTAAAGAATTTCGTTTTTCGAGCGGTCTACTAAATAATTCTATTAAAATTAGGACCATTGATTAGTAGATCGTAAGGTATTTATTTGGAGTGATGATTCTACTCAATGACAATGAACATTAACCAACTGATGACTTAATCCAATATTGAAAAAGCAAATCAACAGTCTACTGACTTGGCCTTTTAAGATCGCTGAAAAACTTTGCTTCTCCTTCGGGATAGGATAACCGTAGCGCATCCTATCCGTGGCGAATGATCAGAACTAACCGGCAAGGATGCAGGAAAGAACCTTATCCTTACTCTACGGGTACCAAAGAAAAGGCAATGGCTCCGAACGTGCATGTGTCTGCATACCCATCCACCGTGTTGTGAGCACAGCCTGTTCGAGAAGGTCTCCATGATGCCCATCCGCTGCGTGAGGTGGGTACAGGTCGAGTGCGATGCTTGACCCTCAGGTCTCCCTGTTTTCTGTAAGGAGCGCAGGCCGGCATGCGTTTGAATGGCGCCATAAAATTTCTGAAATTGCCGTAATTCTGCAGATCTGCAAATGTCAACTCCACGCCAGTTCATGAAGCCCGCGTAGGTCAGCTTGTGCCTTTCAAGCTGACATCATGAGCATTTTTATTAAGAGCACAGTCCAATCCATCCCCTCGCGTGGTAAATAACCACCAATCGTTGGAGCGGGCAAAACAGCCCAGCCCACACCCAAAGCAATAATTAACGACTGTCCCTCCTAAAAAACTGCATACCACCATAAAAATTTCCTGAAACTGCCGTAAATCTGCAAATCTGCAAATGTCACCCAACTCTATTTTTTTGTATGCAAGCAGTCGTAAAGGAACCCAAGACCCCAAGATAAAAAATAGAAGGCTCTTCAGCCTTCTCACATAATGTACGAACATCTTTCCCTACCTAAGAGTTGAACCCTGGCTGGAACACCAGAGAACCGGCCGGCAATTGCCTGACGCGGGTTGGATAAACTTGAGTCTCACCCTTCCATCTGCGGACGGAAGGGTGAGTAAATTTACAAGCAAAAGGAGCTTGCTATCTTAGCGGCTGACGCGCTGGTTCATCTGGCGCCGCAGAAAAGCGGGCATCGCCAAATCATCTACGTCTGCAACAGCCATTACTTCTTCAGCGGGCTTTTCTGCCTGGCGCATAACCGGTTGCTGGCCTTGCGTGCGGTAGGGTTCCCGATTGTTATTTTGGCGGGAGCCAAGCATGCTGAAAGCATCCAGGATGTTGACCTGTTTCTCTGCTTCCGCCTGTTGTTCGGACTCGTTGTCAAAACCGGTCGCAATCACCGTTATACGAATGGCATCGCCCATGTTTTCATCGATGACCGCACCAAAGATGAGGTTTACATCGGGATGAGCGGTTTCCTTGATAATTTGGGCAGCCTGATTTACCTCGAAGAGGGACATATTGGGGCCGCCGGTAACGTTAAAGAGAATACCCTTGGCACCATTGATGGTGACATCCAGCAGTTGATTGCTGATTGCCTGTTGGGCAGCGATGCGGGCGCGATCTTCACCCTTCGCCTGGCCGACTGCCATGAGGGCAGCTCCGCCTTGCCTCATAATGGTCTTAACATCCGCGAAGTCCAGATTGATAAGGCCGGGAACAGTAATGAGTTCTGAAATGCCCTGGATACCCTGGCGCAGCACGTCATCTGCCAGGCCAAAAGCATCTTGAATGCCAACATTCTTGGTGACCATTGAGAGCAAACGGTCG
>DATIUL010000047.1:0-4728 GCA_035466865.1 Anaerolineaceae bacterium
TGGCTGAGGTCTGCACGCCAGACGCAGAAGCTAAAGTGTGGACCTGCAAACTCCGCCAAGGGGTTAAATTCCATGATGGCACGGATTTCAATGCCGACGCGGTAATCTTCAATTTTGAACGCTGGCGTTTTACCACCAATCCACTGCACTTCCCCAGCCAGGTTTTTGAGTATTACGAAGCCATGTGGGGCGGATTTGATGATGCCAGTACCATCACAGCTGTCAAGAAGATTGATGATTTCACAGTTGAATTTGACCTGAGCAGCCCTATGGCTCCGTTCCTTGCCAACCTGGCAATGGATATGTTTGCCATCTCCAGCCCAGCAGCACTTCAGGCCGCTGGCGAAGCCTATGGCACCCCTAATGGCGGTGTTGTAGGTACCGGCCCTTACAAATTTGTTTCATGGCAGGAAGGCACCGAAATCAAGCTTGTTGCCAATGAGAACTATTGGGGCGAACCAGCCAAAGTTAAGAATGTGGTCATTCGGGTAATCCCTGACGACTCAGCCCGATTCCTTGCCCTCCAGGCAGGCGATATCGATGCCCTTGAACAAGCAGTAGTGGAAGACCTGACCAAAGCCGAAGCTGACAAAAGCCTTCAAATTTTGACCCGGCCAGCATTGAACACCAGTTACCTGGCTTTCAATTTTAAGATCAAGGAATTCCAGGACGTTAAGGTTCGCGAAGCAGTAGCACATGCCATCGATAAAAAAGGTTTGATTTCCAACTTCTTTGGCAAATACGGAACTGTCGCGACCAATTTATTGCCTCCAGGAATGCTCGGGCATGATGATTCCATTGAGGACTGGGCGTTTGATCCGGCACTTTCAAAATCCCTTCTGGCCGAAGCTGGTTTCCCAGACGGCTTGAGTGAAGTCACTATCGCTGAAGATGTCATGGATGCTGATGGTAATGTAGTTTACAAAGCAGATCAAAAGATACCTCTGCGTTTGTATTACATGCCTGTTACCCGGTTCTATTTCCCTGCCGCCAAAGAAGTGGGCGAGGGAATGGCTGCCAATTTGACCGCGGCTGGATTCAAAGTTGAGCTTACCCTCGAAGGGGATTGGCCAACTTATCTTGGTGCCCGTCGAAATGGCTTGTTGATGGGTTTGTACCTGCTCGGTTGGGGTGGTGACAATGGTGATCCTGATAACTTTACAGGTTACTTCTTCGGCAGTGGCACAGAACCAATCAAACGCGAAGGCTGGTATCAGAATGCAGCCCTGGCTGAATTACTCCAGAAGGCAGTTGCTGAACCGGATCCTGCGAAACGTGGGTTGATGTATGCTGAAACAGAGAAGATGATGCATGATGATGTAATGCGTGTCTGGCTCGGGCATAACAATACCCCATTGATCCTCTCTTCGAAAGTGCTGGGATACGTTCCACAGCCAGTCGGCGCGGAAAACTACGAGTTTGTATCGTTTGGGAACTGAGAGTAAAGATTTCCAGCTAGCTGAAAAAGTTGCTTTGCTGGATTCTTAAGAAACATAATTAAGATTGGGGGGCGGTTTTCGCGCCGCCCCCCTTTTAAAAAAATACGAACATCGGCGAGGTACGCTTGTTAAAGTACATCTTACGCAGACTGTTGACGGTCATACCTACGTTGATTGGTGTCACTTTGGTTATTTTTCTCTTCCAACGCTTGATACCGGGTGACCCTGCCGTAGCAATGTTGGGTGAGCACGCAGGTGAAGAGAATGTAGCCAGAATTCGCGCTCAATTAGGATTGGACCGCCCGGCTTTTTTAGACCGTGAGGCACTGGCAGAAGGAAATTTGCCTGGCTTCTTTGACAGCCAGTACGTGCGTTATTTTGACCGATTACTCCATTTTGACCTTGGCGATTCAATTCATCGTCGAATTCCAGTGGTTGAAACCCTGAGAGAGCGTTTTCCGGCCACACTGGAACTTTCCTTAGTCTCAATGTTTATTGCCCTAATTATCGGAATCCCTGTTGGAATTATCTCTGCTTCCCGTCGTAATTCAGCCTTGGATGGATTCACGATGGTGGCGTCGCTTTTTGGTGTCTCCATTCCTATCTTTTGGATGGGCGTGATGGAAATTATGTTGTTTGCGGTTATCCTGAACTGGCTGCCTTCGGGAGGTCGCTTGAGCACTGGTGTGGTTATCACGCCAATCACTAATTTACATCTTATTGATAGCCTGCTGACAGCTAACTGGGCTGGCTTTGCGGATGCCTTCAAACATATCCTGATGCCTGCCGTCTCCCTTGCAACCATTCCTACCGCGATTATCACCCGCATGACCCGGTCAAGCATGTTAGATGTGTTGCAGGAAGACTACATCCGAACTGCTTCCGCCAAGGGGCTCTCCGAGCGGGTTGTTCTGTATCGTCACGCGCTGAAGAACGCTTTTTTGCCAGTGATCACGATCATTGGGATCCAGGTTGGCTCACTGCTTGCTGGCGCGGTCCTGACTGAAACCATATTTTCTTGGCCAGGGATTGGCAAATGGGTCTATGACTCAATTCTGGGTAGGGATTACCCAATCGTTCAAGGCGTAACACTATTGATTGCCATCATCTTCTTAATGGTCAATTTATTGGTAGATCTTTCCTATGCCGTTCTTGACCCCAGAATTTCTTACGAGTGAGGGTTTAACTGATGACAGTGCAAACTCCTGAATTAGAAGACCTGACTGATTTTGCAGTAAGAGAGCACCGCTCATTATGGCTTGATGCCTGGCGGCGACTGCGCTCGAGCCGAACCGCGGTCATTGGCCTGGTGATCGTGACGATTTTTATACTTTCAGCGGTCGGTGCTCATTATTTGTGGAATTATGAGCCAAAGATGGATCTGGATTATGGGTCTAAATTGTTAGCGCCTAACCTGGTTTCCACCGAAAAGAACCCTGTAATTCATATTTTTGGTACCGATAAGTTAGGTCGCGATATTTTCCGCAGGGTTATCCACGGCGGATGGAACTCGTTGCGGGTCGGGCTTGTCGCGGTAAGCATCTCATTGATCATCGGTGGCATACTGGGTTTATTCGCTGGCTTTTTTGAGAGCATTGAGATGAACTTTAAGGAGAAAATCCTGCTGATGGTTCTATTCGGGCTGGCTCTCGGTACCCTGTCTGCCTGGATTGCCAACCAGCCGTTTCAGTTGTTTTTATTCTCAGCGCTGGGGGCTGCTTCTGTAATCTTTAGCAATTTCCTGTCAGGATCAAAGCTCCGCCTGGTAGTTTTTGGCCTCATTGGAATGCTTCTCGGGGGGATTTCCGGATTGCTTGTTGCACCAATGGTGGGCGCTGTGTGTGCTTTGCTTGGCCTGATTTTTGGCCTCTTACTTGCCAGGCCGGTGGGCGGAAAGTTCTTTTCCAATGTAACCATGCGCCTGATGGATATCATCCTTTCATTCCCTAGTTATCTACTGGCAATCGCCATTGTGGCGTTTCTAGGGCCCGGATTGGAAAAAGGCATGATCGCAATTGGAGTAGTGGGCATTCCGATTTATGCCAGGTTGGCTCGCTCTGCGGTCATGGCGGTAAGCCAAAAAGAGTATGTTCTGGCTTCTCAATCCGTAGGTGAAGGGCACAATCGAATCCTCTTTAAACATATCTTGCCCAACATTCTCTCCCCAATCATCGTACAGGCAACCATGGGGCTCGCCAATGCAATTCTTTCCGCTGCCGCACTGGGCTTTCTGGGTTTGGGAGCAATCCCCCCTGAGCCAGAATGGGGTGCTATGTTGGGCGACAGTTATAAGTATCTTTCGAGCGGTTCCTGGTGGGCGGTCTTGTTCCCGGGACTGGCGATTGTATTTAGCGTACTTGGATTTAACTTGTTAGGTGACGGACTGCGTGATGCCCTTGACCCAAAAATGCGGGTTTAATCAGTCTGCGACCTCAAATGATTAGGTGACCATGGAACCATTGCTAAAAATTACTAACTTAAAAACCTGTTTTCATACCCAGGATGGTCTTGTGAAGGCTGTGAATGGGGTTTCGTACGCAATGGAACCAGGTGAAATCTTGGGAGTGGTTGGCGAGAGCGGGTGTGGGAAAAGCGTGCACGCGCTTTCGATTATGCGGCTGATCCAAATCCCCCCCGGAGAAATCGAAAGTGGGGAAGTTTGGTTTAATGGCCGCGACCTGCTGAAACTATCCGAGAGAGAAATGCGGCAAGTACGTGGTCATGAGATTGCGATGGTATTCCAAGACCCGATGAGTTCACTCAATCCGGTCTATACAGTTGGGTTTCAAATCTGTGAAGCGCTGATCTTGCATAAGCATATGAATAAGAAACAAGCCAGGGCAAGAGCCCTGGACCTGCTTAACCTGGTTGGCATTCCTGAAGCAAAAAAACGACTGGATAGTTATCCCCATCAATTTTCAGGCGGTATGCGCCAAAGAGCCATGATTGCCATGGCACTCTCTTGCGAGCCGAAGCTGTTGATCGCGGATGAACCCACTACGGCCCTGGATGTCACCATCCAGGCACAAATCATCGACCTGGTGATAAAACTCCAGGAAGATTTGGGAATGGCTGTCATGTGGATCACCCACGATCTTGGCATCGTCGCTGAGATGGTCCATAAAATCAACGTAATGTATGCTGGGTTCATTATTGAACGCGGCGATGTACAGGAAATTTATAACCACACACTGCACCCCTATACCTTGGGGCTTTTGGGTTCACTGCCCAGTATTGATGAAGCCCCTGGCACCAAGCTGATTTCTATTCCTGGTCTGCCACCTGACCT
>DATIUL010000048.1:0-2393 GCA_035466865.1 Anaerolineaceae bacterium
CGCAAAGCTAATGTCCTTGCTGTTACAGCATAGTGCCTGTCGCACCTGCGCAATATTGCTAAAGCCTTGCGTCTGTTTGGCGATCACTAATAAACAAAACCGAATGGCAGTTAAATGGATGGAAGCAATATAGGCTGCATAGTGATTGCTTTGCTCTTTCAGGAAGCCCAAGTGTTGCTTGGCTTCTTTAAAATAAACTTCTATCGCCCAGCGCAAAGAATAGAGCTCCAGAATTTCAGCTGGAGACAACGCCATATCGGTGGTCAGAAATACCGCCCAATCATGCTTGCCGGCAGTCGCTTGCTCATCCCCAGCATTACCGCGAACGAATAGCAAACGGACCTTAACCCATTCCTCTGGGTCTTTGCTTTCCGCTAGGTTAAGCTCGACATCGACAGTTTTAGCTTGATACTTTTGCCTACAAATCGGTTGCCATGCTTTGCGTACGTAGTGCTTGTAAAGTCCCTTAACATCCAACTCCCGGCTCACCGTCTCATCACAAACAAACTCGCTAATCCGGTATTTCATGTTGTTTTTCTTCATTCGAAGCACCGGAACCAAGTCAGTTTCCTGGGTTAAACGTATCATACCCTTGGTGCCAAACCACGCGTCAGCCAATAGATAGTCGGCCATTATGCCAGCAGTCAAGGCACGCTTCACCATGGCGCTAACCATCTCAGGCTTGGTACATTTCTGGGCTGTCCGGTAGCGTTTGGCGGCAATACTGCGACCATCCTCAAATGGCTCATGCAACTCGATAGCTTTCGTTTGGCTAATAAACAATTCACTGTCCAACGGCACAAAACCTTCATCACAACTCAAGCCCAAGGTCAGCACTTGCTGCCCCATCATATGCCGTCCACTGCAATGTCATTAAGTTAAGAACTAACTCATTGAATATGATATAATTTACCCTACCTAAAAAACATAAAGGAAGGCAAAAATGACAGAAATAGAACCCCACCCTATTAGAAAATATTTACCATCAACTTAACCAAATCATCTCCAGCGAATCCTTCAAATTACAGCATCGCCTCACTGAGGCTAGTTTCACCCGAACCCGAAAGCTCTCGTTTCCAACACTGATCGCTTACTTTCTGAACTTAACCAAAGGTTCCTATCAGCAGGAATTGGACAACTTTTTTAACGTAGCGAATACCGATAATCCACCCGCCCAAGTGGTTACCAAATCCGCGCTAAGCCAAGCGCGTAAACAGCTATCTCATAGCGCTTTTATCGATCTTAACCGGCATGCAGTTGATGCTTACTATGCCGCCCATCCTGAACTCAAAACCTGGCATGGCTTCAGACTTTGCGCCATTGACGGCTCCCAGTTCAGAGTCCCTGACGAACCTGACATTGTTGATGCCTTTGGGGTGAATCCCGGCAAGGAAAATCAGAAAGATTGTCCCTTGGCACTCGTGTCCGTTTACTATGATGTTCTTAACCACATCAGTATTGATTCCAGTATCAACCACACCACGACATCCGAACGGGATTGTGCCGCAGCCCATTTAACTTATGCCCATCCCTACGACCTGTCCATTTTAGACAGAGGTTATAATGCTTTTTGGCTATACGCCCTCTATCAGGCAACCAGCAGGTATTTTTGTATGCGTGCTAAAATCAACAGTGGTCTACTTTACAAACAGTTTGCCGAGAGTGGCAAGGCACAGGCCGTGATAGTCCTCGAACCCAACCAGCGTTCCGTCGAACAATGCTTGGGGAAAAACTTGCCGACGCAGCCTCTCAGACTCCGTTTGATACGCGTTGAACTGGAGGATGGCGAAATTGAAGTGCTAATCACCAACCTGATGGATGAGCAGGCTTTCCCGGCCAGTGAATTCAAGGAGCTGTACCACCTAAGATGGGGCGCCGAAGAAAATTACAAACGCCTCAAGCAGTGGGTCGAAATTGAGAATTTTTCCGGCAAATCCGTTTTGTCCGTTAAACAGGATTTTTATGCCAAGGTCCTCTCGACCAATCTTACCGCCATGGTCGCCAATGCCGCTCAACAACAGGTCGATAAAGCAACCGCCCATCGCCAGCACGATTACCAGGTTAATTTCGCACAGGCGCTTTCGAAAATGAAAAATACCCTGGTTGAACTTCTTCTGCTCTCAGCCCGGAAACTTCAGGACAAACTTGAAGCGCTGATTGATTACATGGCTTGTACTATAGAGCCCCTACGCAGAGGCAGAAGCTATAGTCGGTCGCAGTCAAAATCGAAAAACAGAGTTTTTTATTGCAATTACAAGAGGGCAAAGTAAATCAATGGCTTATTGCTTAACTTAATGACATTGGGGAATACACCTACGTCTTTGATCACTTCGACGACTACCACGAACAAAAGACCGAACGAAGGGTCTGCGTAGATCGAATCAATGAAATGG
>DATIUL010000049.1:0-3146 GCA_035466865.1 Anaerolineaceae bacterium
CATTGTCGGAATAAATGATTTGCCCCTCGGGCACACCGGAACGCGCTCGGAGTCGTCGACTGATGAAAATGACCACCAGGGCGATGACTGAAAGAATGAGAATAATGGTGGAAAGTTTCATTTCATTAAGCTAAGCAAAAACAGGATCAGCGCGGCCAACAAAATGAGCAAGCCCAAAACAAATAGGATGAGCGAGCCAGCCACCTGGCGGGCTTGCCTGCCGTGCAGGCGTGTGCCCTCGTTCAGCGCAGCTTGGTTTGCATTGTTTTCACCTTGGTTTTGGTAGTACCAGGCACGCTTACAGAAGGCATAGCTGCCCAATTCTGAAGCTTTGATGGCTTTCATCCGGCTTTGTGTTGGTCCAACTGGTCAGAAAGGCGCTTGAGCGCGTCTTCCAATTCACTCTGGCGGAAAGCCACGGTGATATCGGCACGGGTGCGTTCGATAATCCCGCGGGCAAGGTCCGTGCGGCGGCGAAGCCCGTCGGTAATCGCATCGGGGAAGTCCATGGTCACAAGTTCGGTAAATACATCATCCATGCAGCGCAGCAGGCGTTCAACTTCCTGGTTGTAGCCAGGCCGCAGCAAATCGAGGCAGCGCCGGCGGAGTTCGCCAAGGGTTTCGGTGAGGCCGTTGACGTAAGCCGGGTATTCCACTTCCAGCTCGGCTGGGGTGGGCAGTTTTTGGCCGCGGATTAAGGCCACCGTTAGCTGGGCTTCCACGGCCTCCTTAATGGAGTCTTGTGTGTAACCGGTAAAGTACAGGTCAGGGTTGTTTTTGAGGGAATCGCGCAGCTCCGTTGCCCCAGCGCGTACGGCTGTAAGTTCTTTATCGGCTTCCGCGTTATCTTCACGGTGAATGGCGCGGATGGCCAGGCTGGAATGGCGGGTCAGTTCCCTGGCCTTAGCAAGGGCTTCATCGCGCTTCTTGGTCTTTTTTTCGAAATCCAGGCGGATTTCCTGGCAAATGTTAGATAGTTGATCCATTATTTTTCTCCGGAAGCTGGGGAGGCTTTTCCGAAGAGGTCATCCGCCAGGGTATGTTGTGGGTTCAGTTTGATTTCACCAAAGTTGGCTTCGTAGCGGCGCAGGTTTTCAAGCAATGCTTGCTGCATCATCTTGAGCCCCAGCGGGGAAAGGATAATGCGCGAGCTAACCTTGGGGGCGGTGTTTCCCGGTAGGATTGCGGTGAAATCGAGGATAAATTCGCCAGGGGTGTGCGAAACACGCACCATATTGGCGAAAACCGGAGTCAGAGACTCCGGTAATTGCACTTCGATGGGTTTTAGCTCAGCCATTTTATTTAGAAGGGAATTTCATCCGGGTTTTCTTCACCGCCAAATTCGCCGGTGGAGCCAGAATCCTCGCCTTTGGAGCTGAGGAAGCGGAAGCTATCCACGGTAATCTCATAGCTGGCACCGTAGGTGCCGTCCTTGCGCTGGAATACGCGCGGGGAACCGGTGGCCTGGTCAGGCGTTAGCCGGCCTTCAATGAGAACTTTGGAACCCTGATGCAGATATTGACTGGCGGTTTCGGCCTGGGTGCCCCAAACGGTGCAGCGGAACCAGGTAGTTTCGTTCTTATCCTTGTAACGTCGGCTGGTAGCCACACTAAAAGAAGTGACCGCTTTACCATCCGGGGTATAGCGCATTTCCGGGTCTCTGCCTAAATTGCCGGCAATAATGATTTTTTGATACATGGGATCCTTTCGAGGTTATGGGTTGGTTTAGGTTTGTTGTGTTTCGATTCCTCGATGTTAATTGTACTTAAAAGCCCCTTGCTTGTCGAATCAAAATATAGCTTTTGTAGGTTTTTCTTTGAGACAGCCTCGAGGGAATCAATAAAGTTCAAACAAGCTGTTTTTGGGCTTCTTACAGAGTGGCAGGCTCTTCTTGCGTGTCGCGCCTGGGATGGCATCTTCTGCCTCCAGCCACTTAAGCGTTTTTTGATACCCCTGCTCGCCCATCAATTCTATAGCGTATTCCTTTAGCTTGGCAAAGAAGGCAGCTGGTTCATCGCCCAGGAAACCCTGCGGGAAGAGATTCTCCTCCTGCAGGTAGAGGTTTGCCAGAAGGAAGCGCAGAATGGTCATAAATTCATTGCCCGGGTCAGGTTTTTGTTGGACCTCGTTATGCCCCAGGATGTCCCATATCTTTAGATCGTATTTTTTGGCCACGGCCACGGTCAGGCTGAGCAGGTTGGCAATTTCCTGGTCCGGCGGCATATTGGAAGGAAAGAACTTTGAAAAATCGTTACCACTTTGTTCAACTCCCAAAGAAACGCTGTCCAAATCCTTTTTTTTGTCCAGATTAAAATCTGTCAGTTTGGTGGCGATGCCCAATTTGGTCATCAAGTCAGCCGTGTTTTGGCTATTCAGGTCCAATCCTTTTTCTGGGCTGATGGAAATGGCGGTGTGACGGGCTTTGAATGGGGGGTTGGCGGGCAGGGTTGACATGATCACGCCCATGCCCTGGTTAATCGTGTTGGTGCTTGTGACGGCGTAAGAGTCCACACAGTAATTAACACTGGCCATGCGAATGTCGTTCAGGTTGGCAACCGTGTTTTGAACGGTACCGGGCTTGCCATTCGCTTTTTTATTAGGGAATGCGTCGTAATGGATGATGAAGAAATCCACCTGCTTGACCGGAGTGTAGGGGTAAATCTGGTGGCGGTGGCTCTCGATAAGGGCGGTGGGATTAAAGCCCTTGGGGCCTTGGTCGAAGTATTCAAGCACGCCACTCTCAGTGATGCGCATAGGGGTTACCAGTGATAGGATTTTGGCTGCCCGGCTGCCCTGTGGCAGTAGCGCTGTTGATTGGGCGGATACTGGACGTGAAGGAGGAAAGACACCCAGGAACAGCGCGCATACACAAAGCATGCTGATTGTCTTTCGGAGATTTGAAGCCTTCATCTCATTGATTTTACAACATCTGGGGGAAAGGCTTGTGGGCTTGCCATCCCGAAAGGATTGGATTGGGTGCAAAACAGGTTTCGTAGGGCAAGGATAATGCCTTTTTGCCGCATCCTCGCCGGTTATTTCCATCAAAATATCGGATAGGATGCGCTGCGCTTAGCCTTTGTTTGACCGTAGGGGTGATCCGAGCTTTATTTGTGAGGCTCACCCGGATAGTTTGGGGCGGGCTTCAC
>DATIUL010000050.1:0-6369 GCA_035466865.1 Anaerolineaceae bacterium
GTCCGTCAGCCAGGTTCGGGAATGCGCCGCCCGCTTGCGGGAACTGGCAAAATCCACTGGCATAAGCATTTTTGTCATCGGGCACGTTACCAAGGAAGGCACCATTGCCGGCCCGCGTATTCTTGAACATATTGTGGATACCGTGCTTTACCTGGAAGGTGAACAATTTCAGTCTTACAGGCTGCTGCGCTCTGTTAAAAACCGTTTTGGGGCCACCAGCGAGGTGGGTGTCTTTGAAATGCAGGAAAAAGGCATGGTCGAAGTCAGCAACCCCAGTGAAGTCTTTTTGGCTGAACGCATGATCAATGCCCCAGGTTCGGCAGTGGCCGTTACCATGGAAGGCACCCGGCCGCTGCTGGTTGAAGTACAAGCCCTCACCACGCCGACCTCCAACCCCTACCCGCGACGTACCGCCAATGGTGTGGATTTCAACCGCCTGCTGCTTGTCAGCGCTGTGCTTACCCGCCGCGCTGGGGTAAAACTGAGCGACCAGGATATTTTTATGAACGTAGTGGGCGGTATGACCATCACCGAACCCGCTGCCGACCTGGCCGTGGCTGTAGCCATTACATCCTCCTACCGCGATAAACCTGTACGCATGGACACCGTCCTGATTGGCGAAATTGGCCTCTCAGGTGAGCTGCGCGCTGTCAGCCAGACCAATATCCGTCTACGGGAAGCTGCCAAACTCGGATTCAAACGCGCCATCCTGCCGCGTCGCTTGCGCCAGGGTGAGCCTTTACCCAAAGAAATTCAGGCTATTGAAGTTCGTTCGCTCAAGGAAGCCCTTAAGGAAGCCTTGTTTGAAGAAATAAAAACCCCGGATGACCCAGAAAGGCCAGTAAAATGACTGAAAGCCTCTTAGATAAGCTCTCTTTTGTCAACAATACACGGCGCAACCACGCCCTGGAGCATGCCACTCTAAAGGTACTTGAAGAGTGTTATCCTGGCATGAAGATGGCGGGCGTCTCCAACCCCAAAGGTTTCTTCCTTTATGCCGACCTGCCGACCGAAATCGTCACTGATGCCGTGTTGAAAGCCCAAAAACGCTTGAATGCTGGTGAGGCTGACCTTGCCATCCATCCGCATTGCGGGACAAACCTGGTCACCTCCTCGCTTCTCGCGGCTGTAACGGCCTGGGTTTTACTTTATGGCTCCAGTGGAACCCGCAAACCAAAATGGTACAACTACATTTTCGCCATCAGCTTTGCTATTCCAGTTTACATTTTCTCTGAACCACTCGGCCCAAAAGTTCAAAAACTGGTCACCACTAAGGCCGATCTGGGCGATTTGGCAGTGAACCTGGTTGAAAGCAACGGCTACGGTAAAAGCGTCGTGCACTTCATCCACACCGGAAATTAAATTCCAGCCCGCCATGACTGCTGAAAATCCAAGCGTCCTTCTCTTAAGAGGCAACGATCCTACCCGTTTTACGGAGGAAATTGCCCGTGTGAGGACCTCCATGGGTGATGAAAGCCTTGCGGAAATGAATACCACGCTTTTTGATGGCGATAGTCTGAAACTCGAAGAACTGCGTTCAGCCTGCCTGACCATTCCATTTTTAACTGAATTGCGCCTTGTAATCGTTGAAAAAGGCCGTCAATTTCTGGCAAAGGTGGGCAAGTCCTCCCTTGAAAAAGCCCTGGCGGTGATTGCTGAAGTGCCTGAAAGCACGCGCCTGCTTTTCCTGATCGGGGACGAACTGGTGATCCGCCGTAGGGAACGCAACTGGGAGAATGCCCGCCAATATGCTTGGCTGGTCGATTGGATTCATCAAGATGCCAACCGGGGCAAAGTGGTCAACTGTGAATTGCCCAGGGATGAAGAGATGCCGAAATGGGTGCTCGAGACTGCAAAAGCCTTCGGCGGCAGTTTTGAGCCGGGTGCAGCCCATTTGCTGGCCTCGTATATCGGCAACGACACGCTGCGTGCCCGGCAGGAAATCGAAAAACTACTCATTTATGCCGGGTCCGCCCGGCCTGTTAGTGCCCAAGATGTGATCCTCCTGACCGCGCAGGAGCAGGAAGGCGACATTTTTGAGCTCACCGATGCCCTGGGCGACCGCGATGGTAAAAAGGCCATGCGTCAATTCCGCATTTTAGCTGAGCAGAAAGACATGGTTGAGCTGGCTCCCATGATCCAGCGCCATTTCCGCCAACTTATCCAGGTACGTGAGATCTTGGACGAGGGCGGCCAGGCCGAAGACGTGGCCAAGGAACTGAACTTGCCACCTTTTGTGGCCCAAAAACTGGCCAATCAGGCCAAGAGATTCAATTTACCGCAGCTGATTGCGATTTTTGGTAAATTGCTGGAAATTGACGAAAGTATGAAGACCGGCGGCCTGCCAGGCGATATTGCCTTCGAAGTGCTCATTGCCCGCCTGACATTGTAATTATGTAGGCATCATGGCAATGGATACACATTTCATCCAACTTCGCCCCGACCTTACCATCCATCAAGCGGAAATTTTCCACACCAATACCGGTATTATCAAAACAGAAAAAGGGATTGTCTTAGTAGATCCAGCCTTTACCCAGGCGGACCTTGAATGCATTGCCGCTTTCATAGGCCAAGAACCCGTTTTGGCCGGTTTTAGCACGCATGCCCATTACGATCACCTGTTTTGGTCCGCCCTTTTTGGCGATGAAACCCCGCGTTATTGTTCTGAAGGCACCCTGCAAGAAGCCCAGCAGCATCGTCAGGAAATTTTGACCGAAGCTCGTGCGCTGGAAAACGACAAGTTTACGCTTAACTCGCAATTATTAGATAAGCATTTATTTCATCTCTCTGTGATTTCTTGTGACTTGCATTATCTGCCTTCTTTTTTAGTAGAGGTTGTTGCTATTCCAGGTCATCTGAGCGGCCAGACAGCGTTCCTCTTTCCGGAGTTTAGGGTCCTCTTTACGGCTGATACACTCTCAAACACTGAGCCACCATCCATAGAAGGCAGTCGGAGATCCTTGTTGGAATATTTGAATAGCCTGGAAGCCCTGGAGAAGCTGCTTGATAGAGTGGACTGGATTGTACCCGGCCATGGCGACCCCGCCACTCCTTCCGAGGCCAAAGCGCGGCTGCAAATGGACCGCCGTTACCTTCAGGCGCTACTGGCTTTATGTGCGGAAGACTTCGCGGGAAACAGCGGGGTACTGGCGAAGTCTTTTTTGGAACAAAACAAGGAAACACGGGCCAAAACCGCGGATACTTGGCAAATACACTTGCAGAATCTGGATTTTGTCCGCCAATGGTTTTTAGGGTAATTGCACAGCAATTTCACTCAAAGGGAGAGAAACAGGCGTATGGCAGAGAGTTCAAGCATAAAACCGGCGATAATTTTTGATTTTGGCGGCGTTCTTGTTGACTGGAACCCTTACCACCTCTATCGTCACTTCCTGGGGGACGACCCTGAAGACACAAAGCATTTCATGACAGAAGTGGATTTTGCAAGCTGGAACCTGGAGAATGACCGAGGCCGCCCGCTTGCGCAAGGCGTGTTGGAACTGGCGTCTCGTTTTCCAAAATACCGCGAAATGATTTTGGCATACGACTCGCGCTATCCTGAAACAATCAGCGGTCCCATACAGCCGGTCGTCGAAATCCTAAAAGAGCTGAAAGCGGCAGGCAATTCCCTATACGGCCTGAGTAATTGGCCTGCAGATAAATTTGCCGTGATAAGAAAAACCAATGCGTTTTTCGGTCTCTTCGATGACATTGTGATTTCAGCTGAGGTGAAATTGGTAAAACCTGACCCGGCAATCTTTCAACTGCTGCTCAATAGAATTGCCCGTCCTGCCCAGGATTGTATTTTCATCGACGACAGCGAGAGTAACATTCGGGTAGCAGAGGAACTTGGCTTCAAAACGGTGCTTTTCAAATCTGCTGAGCAACTAGTAACGGAGCTTAAGATCTTCGGTGTGGAACTTCCAAGAATTCAACCCCAAGCAAGACCGTAAATAAAGGTCTCACTGGTCTTTTTGACAGTAAGGCTAAAATAACTCAAGATGATGGTGGATTTTCGTATCAAGTCCATCGGACTGTTGCAAGTATAAGAGGAAGGGGATGTTAAATAAAAAAATGTCCTCGGCGCGAGTCGAACGCGCAACCTACTGCTCCGCAAGCAGGTGCTCTATCCATTAAGCTACGAGGACAAGGAGCGTGATTCTATCGCTTTTCCCTGTTCGGGTCAAGGGAGGATTTTTGCGTGCCAGGTAAGACCTAAACTTACCAAAGCCTGTCCTGCTACTAACTTACCCTTAGAGGCAAAACACTCGCAAAAGCAGAAAATCGCCATGATTTACAGGAAAACATAATCCTGCCAACGTATTTGTTTCACGTGAAACAATCATTCTAAATTCGCGTTGGGCTTTCAGCTAAAACCAGATGCAAGGGTTTCACGTGGAACATTTTGCTTATTTTGGTGATGAGCATTTAACCCATTACATTTGCATATGTTTCACGTGGAACGTTAATTTCAGTTTTGAGTAAGTCGTTTATCCCAATGCAGGGTCAGTTTCACATGGAAAACCAACTTCAGAATTATTGATGACGGCCATATCCGTTGCGTTTGGATGTGTTTCACGTGGAACATAGAAGAACTCATCCTTGGGAATGGAGCGAAAGAGAAGCTTGTCAGCGGTATTTAAAGCTTTTATGCTTTAGGAGGCCTAATTAATTCCTTTTAAAATAACACAAGGCTTTACCGCTACGGTCGTCCATGGCCAAAGTGAGGGTGCCTTCAGGTTCAATTTCACGGGCTTTGATCAGCTTTAGTACCCTTGCAACTTCCTGGTCAGTATCTATCCACTCAAGCAGTTGGTTTGGGGCTTCGTCCAGACGTTTTTGATTGATGAAATCTTGTCCAGGCCTGACTCCTAATGGATAAATCTGCCCTTCCATCAAATCCTGGAAGAAATGCGTGCCCAGTGAGGGTTCCGTGCTGACCCCTTGCAGGTTGCCGGCCACTTCGACGAGGGCACTGGTATTGAAGATGTCCGCGTAGTCAACGTGAATTCCGAGATCAGTATTGCTTGTACCCCAACGTCCAGGCCCAATGCATATGAAAGTCTCTTTTTCGAGGGCTGCATTTAGGCGTCCAATAGCGCGTTCAAGCGCATAGCGGTCTTTTTGGGTTTTCAGGGAGAAGTAATCGTCGGCAGACACGCTGACGATATACTCGATGGGTTCAACCGTTCCCCCGGCGACCAGTGTGCTGGCACTGAAGAGCACATCACTATCGGGAATATCCTTCGGGATCAAACTAATACCCTCTTTGAGAGTAGTCAAAGGGCGGCACTGAATTAGCGTGAGTAAAGGCGTGACGCCTTTGGGGGTATTTTCGAGACGCGCGGTAAATTCCAAATCGACGGGGGTACGATACTCTATCTCCAGCGTGGTTAACATCTCGCGCATCAATGCTGGAAACTTGGTTCTGGAGAGCAGATCCTCAAAAGTCAAAACCAAATCGTTCACAGACCCGTCCAACAGATTGCTGTGCAGAGAGTGGATGTAACCTTCACTGTTTAATTGGGCAAAATATCTCAGGTTAGGAATTTGACTATTAATAACCTGGTGAACGGGTAGGGTCTCCAACGAGTTCTTTTCCAAATTGATCAAGTCAATATATTGTTGGGAGTAACGCATAATGCTTTTTTGGTTGGTCGAAGGGTTCAAGGTCGGGTGCGAGAGGGCGATCAGGCGCGGGTAGTCATTGCCAACGCGGTCGACTGAACGCGTACCAAGACCCCAGACCAGGCGAACAAAGCCATCTTTAGCGCGGATTTGGGGAGACCAGCGGTAGGTGTTATGGCTGAAGCCAACGCCTGCCAGCTCCGGGAAATAGTAATTTCCATGCTTCTGGCCTTCCACCACCTGGATGAGCAGGGCCATCTGTTCATCATAATCCTGCAGGCCTCTATTTTTCCTATAGACCAACGCCGAAGGATGTAAGGCTGAAGCATAAATTCCTGCCATGGCCACCATTAATGCGCGTAGGTTTTCTTCGGGAGTAGCCTGGTTGGGTAGAAAGATACTTTCGTATTTGCCTGCAAAGGCCGTACCAAAGTTATCTTCAAGCAAACTCGACGAGCGTACAATCAGCGGCCGCCCCCCCGACATCGCCAAGATTGTTTCCAGGTATTGGCTAACACCTGGTGTAAAAGAACCGGCTTTAAAATCAGCCAGGATTTTTGGGTAATCCTGCCACATCTGGTCTTCGGTCTTGTACTTCTGATCACTCCAATGAATCAGATTATTGACGGACATGAAGTTATAAAAAACATCGGACCCAACATAATAGGATGTGGGCATGCGCAAGGCGTTTTGTAAATCTTCACTGGCCTTTTCTTTGAGGATGCGCGCGGCCAGTAACATACC
>DATIUL010000051.1:0-4077 GCA_035466865.1 Anaerolineaceae bacterium
GTGGATGGCAGACCCATCAAAGCTTTTGAAGGCGAGCCTCTGGCCGCGGCCATGATCGCTGCCGGGATTCAGATGTTCCGCTACACTGCCAAGACTCACCAAGCACGTGGAATCTTTTGCGCCATTGGGCGCTGTACGGACTGCATGATGATTGTGGACGGGATCCCTAACACGCGCACCTGCGTGACGCCTGTCAAAGGCGGTATGATTGTGCAAACCCAGGACGGCTTGGGAAGGTTTGAGGCCTAAATGATTGAGACCGATTTCGCAATCATTGGCGGTGGGCCGGCTGGCTTATCTGCCGCTATTGAGGCAGCCAACGCGGGCTGCAAGGTGACACTGATCGATGAAAACTCGCGCCCAGGCGGTCAACTTTTTAAGCAGATTCACAAGTTTTTTGGCTCCAAAGACCATTACGCCGGCACCCGCGGCATCGACATTGGCATCAAACTACTTGGCGAAGTTGAAAAAGCCGGCGTGGAAGTGATGCTGGATACCGTAGCGTACGGTTTGTACCCTTCCAACACCATTGGTGTTGTTCGGAACGGCCAAAACTACCTTATCAAGGCAAAACGCATCCTGGTGGCTACTGGCGGTGTTGAAAACGCGTTGCCATTCCCCGGCTGGACATTGCCCGGAGTGATGGGCGCGGGTGCCATCCAAACCATGGTCAACGTCAACCGGGTGTTGCCAGGGGAGAACATCCTGATGGTTGGCTCGGGTAATGTGGGCTTGATTGTCAGTTATCAGCTGCTACAGGCTGGCGCTAATGTGGTGGCACTGATTGATGCCGCCCCCAAAATTGGCGGTTACGCGGTGCATGCCAGCAAAATCCGCCGCCGCGGCGTGCCCATTTTTACCTCTACTACCATCCTCGAAGCGCGTGGGGATGGAAAAGTTGAAGAGGTCGTGCTGGTGGACCTGGATGAGAATTGGAAGCCAATTGCTGGCAGTGAACGAACTGTGAAAGTGGATGTGATTTGCCTGGCTGTTGGGCTTTCCCCGCTCACTGAATTGGTTTGGATGAGCGGTGCCAAGTTCACCTTCATTCCATCTCTGGGCGGCCACTTGCCCCTGCACGATGAGAATATGCAAACCACAATCCCGGGCCTTTACGTTGCTGGAGATGTGGCTGGGGTGGAAGAAGCCTCCACCGCGGTCGAGGAAGGCCGTTTGGCGGGCGTGGCCGTTGCCCATTCGCTGGGAAGATATACCGACGAAGACGCGCTGAATCGCAAGATGGTTATCCGTGCCCGCCTGGATCAGTTGCGCTCCGGCCCCTTTGGGGAAGGGCGTTTGCAAGCCGTTCAGGAGCTGGTCAATAGAGGCAAGCATGTCATTAATTAAAGATGGCTTCTTGAGCGATGAAGAACTGGCTGCCTTGCCGGGCGTTCCTTCGCTGGAGCGTATGCTGCAGGGGCCAATAGCTGTCATCGAGTGCGCCCAGGAGATCCCCTGCAACCCCTGTGTGACCATTTGTACCAAGTTTGCCATCAGCATCCCAGGTTCGCTGACAGGTTTGCCCAAGATTCATGAAGGCCTCTGCATAGGCTGTGCACTTTGCATCCCCATCTGCCCCGGCCAGGCTATTTTTGTGGTCGATGGCTCCTATTCGGAAACTGAAGCCATTGTGAAAGTGCCCTATGAGTATCTGCCCTTGCCACAAGTTGGTGAAATTGTCAGCGCCGTCGGGCGCGATGGGCAATACCGCTGCGATGCCAGGGTGCTCCAGGTCTTGAACAACAAGCGCATGGACCATACCCCTGTTGTTTCCCTGGTGGTTCCCAAAGACCTGATGATGGTCGTGCGCAGTTTCAGGTTGAAGAGGTAAGCATGGAAGATAAAAAAAAGGCTTATCCAATCACACCCGCGGATGAAACCTTGATTATCTGCCGCTGCGAGGAAGTCTCACGCGCGGAGATAATCCGGGCGCTCAACGAAGGGGCGCGCACCACCGATGAAGTCAAACGCCGAACGCGCGCGGGCATGGGCCTTTGCCAGTCCAAAACCTGCCGCAAGGTGGTGCAAAACATCATTGCTGAAGTAACCAAGCAGCCCATGGCTGAAATTTTGCCTTTCACAGGGCGTGGGCCTGTGCGCCCAGAATTACTTTCCGTGCTGGCCACCCTGGCTGAGCGAAAAGAAGACGAAGGAGAAGAATGAGAATTAAACGACTAATTTCTGCGGTTGATTCCCACACCGAGGGTGAACCCGCCCGCGTGGTGATTGGTGGGGTGCCCTATATCCCCGGTGATACCATCCTTGAGAAATGGCTCTGGTCCAAGAAGAACCTGGATGACCTGCGCAAGTGGCTGATGTTTGAGCCCCACGGGCATGCCAACATGTCTGGCAGCATCCTCACTGCTCCCTGCGCACCCGGGGCGGATATTGGAGTGATTTACATTGAGGTCAGCGGCTTCCTGCCGATGTGCGGGCATGGCACCATCGCCACGGCCACTGTTCTGGTTGAAACCGGCATCGTCCCCAAGGTAGAGCCCTACACATACATCAATTTGGACACGCCCGCGGGGATTGTTAAGGCCAAGGTGGAAGTGGTGAATGGTGATGCCAGGAGCGTTGAGATCCGCAACATTCCCTCCTTCCTGCTCAAGCGCGATATTCTCGTGCAGGTACCAGAACTGGGCCAGGTGAAGCTGGATATCTCTTACGGCGGCAACTTCTACGCCATTTTGGAAGCTGACCAGGTGGGGCTGACGCTCAACCCCGGAAATGCCGGCGAAATCGTGCGCAAGGGCAACCTCATTCGCGATGCGATTGCAGAGCAGGTGGAAGTGATTCACCCGACCAATCCTGAAATTAACGAGTGCAGCCACGTACGCTTCATTTCGGATTCGCCGACACCAGGCGTGACCAAGCGCAATGCCGTCTTCCTTTCTGCTGAGGGTATTGACCGCTCGCCTTGCGGCACAGGCACCTCCGCAGAAATGGCCATGCGCTATGCCAAGGGTTTGCAGAAACTTAATGAGGAATTTGTCTCCGAATCGCTTATTGGCAGCAAGTTCTACGGCAACTTGGTTGAGGAAACCAAGGTGGGTGATTTGGTGGCGGTCGTTCCGACTATTCGCGGCAGTGCATACATCACAGGCTTCCAGAATTTCATATTGGACGAGAACGACCCCTTCCAGACCGGCTTCTATGTGGGTAAAGCAAGCCACTTTGGGGCTGAGTTTTAACGTTCACAACGCAGTATGCACGCAGTATTTGCACTTGGAGGGGTGGTAGTAAATAAATAACCCAAATTGTTTCGTCGTTGGCGCTTCTTGTAATGCCGGTGGGGGAGTGCTGCCGTTGCAGAGTACCCAATTTTTAGCCTTCCCATCGAGGGGAAGGGGGACCGCTTGCGGTGGATGAGGGGCATTTCGCCTGTCTCAGAACGAAAACAAAATGAACCCCTCCTCAGGCACTGCGTGCCAATTCCCCCTCAAGGGGAAGCCCAAGAGCAAAAATAGCTTGTCATCCTGAGCTTTTTTTGCGACTGCTTGCGTACTCGCGGTGCGCAGCACCATAGAGTAAGGATCTGCTTAAGACTGCAGCGAGCAGAAGATATTTCGCAGCGCTCAACATTACAGACCATAACAAACCTAAACCAGATTGCTTTGTCGTTTGCGCTTCTTGCAATGGAGTGGGGGAGTATTACCGGTGCAGAGTACCCTACTTTTAGCCTTCCCATCGAGGGGAAGGGGGACCGCTTGCGGTGGATGAGGGGCATTTCGCCTGGCTCAGAGCGAAAACAAAATGAACCCCTCCTCAGGCACTGCGTGCCAGCTCCCCCTCAAGGGGAAGCCCGAGAGCAAAAAAAACTTGTCATCCTGAGCTATTTTTGCGACTGCTTGCGTACTCGCGGTGCGCAGCACCATAGATTAAGGATCTGCTTAAGACTGCAGCGAGTAGAAGATTCTTCGCTGCGCTCAGATTGATAAATAGAGCATTCATACCATACCGTCTTTGCGTGCCAATTCTCCAACAGGGAAGGTTTGGAACGAAATGAAGAAATCCATTAATTACTTATGGGAATACTAATTCTCAATAGTAATAAGCGTGGAAATTATCTTAAAA
>DATIUL010000052.1:0-3578 GCA_035466865.1 Anaerolineaceae bacterium
CCAGTTGGGTTTCATCAATGTTCAGCGTATCAGGCCGGATATCGATGAAGATCGGTTTGGCTCCGCGCAGCACAAAGGCGTTGACGGTGGAAACAAAAGTAAAGGAGGGCACAATAACCTCATCACCTGGTTTGAGATCGAGCAGGATGGCTGCCATCTCCAGGGCGTGAGTGCAATTGGTGGTGAGCAGAGCTTTTGGGGCGCCGGTGATTTGCTGGATGAGGGTGTGGCAGCGTTTGGTGAATGGGCCGTCCCCGGAGAGATGGCCGGATTTTAGCGCCTCGCTGACATAAGCCTCAGACTCGGGGATGTAGGCAGGTTTGTTAAAGGGAATTAGATAAGGGATCATATTTGCGGCCTCATTCGTACCATTTGTGGAACCAGGTTTGGATGGATTTTATTCTAAATCCACATTTTTCGTAGAGTTGGATGGCTATTGTGTTGCGTCCTTGCGTCACAACCTCCACTTGGGTGCAAGCTTCGGCCTGGAGTGTATGCAAGCAGTGGTTGATTAACCGTGAACCAATGCCCTGCCCCTGGCACACTTTGGCTATGCCAACCAAGCCTATTGTGGCTGAGTTATTTTCACCTGGATACACAGAAACATAGCCCAGGGCTTTGTTTTCCGGTTTGTAGGTGAAAACCCTTTGGTGTGGGTCGTTGATGGATTTCTCAATCCAAATTTGGTAGAGTTCGTCGCATTTTGAGCGTTCGAAATGGGGGTCCGCATAGAAACGGGTGTCGACATGGTTATGGGCGGCTATTGCACGAAGATCGGCGATATCCGCAGCGGTTGCCAAGCAAATCGCTTTGTTATGGGATGCAGGTAAAGTTAGTTGGTCGAGTTTGGCCAGGAAGGTGACTCTGAGGTCGGCCAGGCGAAAGCCGCTTTCTTCTACGAGTTTAAGGGAATGGCCACCTGTATCAGTACTGAGGAAGTAGAGGCAGTTGATATGTTGGTCCTGGCACCAGGCATCCAGTTTTTGGATGTCTTCTATGCGCAAAGTGGAGGGCAAGACCCTGGCAATCCTCTGGCCAAAAAAGTCGCTATCCCAAGGCAGGAAGCGTACCAAGTTTTCGATCTCAGTCATCAAAGCCCTCTTTGGATTCCACGGTGTAGCTGGGTTTATCCATGAGGCGATAGTGCATGCGGGCAATATATTCACCCAAAATGCCGAGGGCGAAGAGTTGAGCGCCAGAGAAAATGGCAATCAGTGAAGCTGTGAAAGTAAATCCAGGCACCAGGCCGCCATAAAGAAGATAACGAATAAGGGTATAGAGGAAAACCCCCACACCAAAAAGCGTGAAAAGGAAGCCGATACCGCTTGAAATGCGCAGCGGCAGGGTGCTGTAACCGGTCATCATATTGGTAGCATGTTGCAGCAAGGCTTTGAAGCTGTAATTGGATTTGCCGATAGTCCTGGGACGATGGGGTACTTTTATGACGCCAAATTTAGTTGTAGCCCAGCTAAGCAAGACGTCGATAGCCACATTGGACCCGTTGAAGGCAGCAAAGGCATCGCGTACGTTCGTCCGGAAACCGCGGAATGCACTGACATTGCGGGCACTTTCGGAGTTCATGGTATTTGCCAGGGCAAGTTTGGTGATGACGGAAGCCATATCGCGGAAGAAACCATGGGTTTCTTCATTGGGTGTGGCATAGACGACATCGAAACCTTCATCCAGTTTTGCGAGGATTTGTGGAATGGCGGATGCGGGATGCTGCAGGTCATCATCCATGGTTACGCAGATCTCATTTTTTGCCGCCCGGATACCGCAGAGTAAAGCATTATGTTGGCCATAATTGCGCATGAGCTTGACACCACAAACGCGCCCAGCGTTTTCCGCAACCAGTTTCTCGATCACCTGCCAGCTTTTATCACGGCTGCCGTCATTCACAAGGATCATCTCGAAGCGAATATCCAAAGGCTCTAAAACAGCCTTGACCTCATCCACCAATGCAGTGAGAGAGCCTTCGCTGTTGTAAACGGGAACAACGATGGAAATTGATTTATCTGGAAGCTTGTTCATTTGCCCTCACATTGCCATAGGCGCCATGGCCCGCTGATACTCTTGATTATCTCTGGTTTTTGAGTGGACCAGATTTGGCACAAATTGGTTCTGGTAAAACTGTCCAGATCGCTTAGGGAAGTGCTCATCTCGAGCGCGGCGGTTGGGTTGCCGGCCATGAGAATGGCTTTAATAAAAGGTAGGTAATCGGCAGGGGCGTCAGGTTTGAGGCCCTTGCTTTCAACTTCCTGCCATAGGCGAGAGGTCTCCGCCCAATTACCTTGTTGGTTGGCCATCTCTGCTTTTTGGAAGTAGTAACACCAGGTTTCCGTAGAAACTTCACCAAAATACTTGGCAGGTAGCTGAGCGGCTTCAGTTGGAGTAGCCTCGATGCGAGACAAGTTGGAAAGTGGGATGATTTCCGCCCAGTTTTCGGCATATCGATCATTAACAAAGGCTGCAGGGTTGAGGTTTGGAGTAAGCACTTGCAGGCAACCACGAATGGGCATGTAGAGAGCGAGAGTATCAGAGGTATTGCCTTTGAAGGTTAGGCTGCGGCCAGATGCTTCAAGAGTTTTATTACTGGAAAAGTCCATGTTGGGGGTGCGTTCGTCACTGGCTGTTTGAATGATGTAATAAGGCAAAGGATTGCCTTGATGGTTTGGGGCATAAATGGCGTTTAGAGGCGCGGTGAGGGAGAGCCCGGAAAAGTAGCGATCAAAGGGAAAGACAGTGGTAAGCAGTGCTGTATTAGGCTTTAGCTGAGGTGCACGCCAAACAAGTTGGCTAAAGAAATCGGTTTGAGCCTGCCATGCATCTGCATATTCTTTGGCAACCAGAAAATTGCTGCCTATTGAGAGGCAAGCCAGGATTGACACAAGAAATACTTTTTGCTTTTCAGTGCGCAGTGACCAATCGATCAATGAAACACTAAATATGGATGCTCCGATGGATAACGGCAACATGAAACGGTTGTTGGGGAATTCCAGTGTTATTTTAAAACCTGCCGCGATAAAGGGTGCCATGCCAGCAAGTATGAGAAAGAGACCCAAAAAAATAAAATACCCTGAGATGGGTTTTTTAGGGGATGTTTTATGGATTTTTGAAGTCAGCAGGAAAACGAATAAGAGAGCAGCACTAACAACCGATAAGATAAAGGCGTTACGACCAAAATCAAACATCAATATTCTGCCGGCCTGGTACCAAACCTTAAGACAGGCTTCGAAAAGGGTTTGGAATACATTCACAAATAAGGTGAGGATTGTCTCTTTGGGGGCAGATTTGAGTTGTTCCAAGAGCCCGATCTTGTAGCCAAAGTTGGAGGCATTGAAAACACGGAAAAAGGTGAAGCCAAAAAACACCAATACATAAGGCCAATAAGATTTAAGCGTTGAACCAACGCGTTTCCAAAAACTGGCAGGCGGCATCAACAAGAATAGTATGACAGGCCTGGCAAACTCAAGCCCATAAAAGTATTCCATGGGTACAAGGCCGATGAACTGGCAAATGATGGCAAGAATTGTGTAGAGGAGACGATGTGCAGGTGACTGGATTGCCTTAACCATAAA
>DATIUL010000053.1:0-2455 GCA_035466865.1 Anaerolineaceae bacterium
TGGGAAGGCACTCCCCTCGGGCAGCCCATTTCGCTGGGTGTGCACGAATCGCAATCGCGCCTGTGGGAAAACATGGTCGCCCGCTCACAACCCTTTTGGGAGTTCTTCTACCCGCTTATGCAGCTTGAATTCCCTTCCCAGCTGGAAAACGTCAGCCTGGAACAAGCCTGGCGGGCAGTGAACAAAGTGGCACCGTCGTTCATCCGCACTGAAGCGGACGAAGCTACCTATAACCTTCACATTATGCTGCGCATGGAGCTTGAAGTTGCCATGTTGGATGGCAAGTTGGATACCAAGGACCTTCCGGAAGCCTGGAACGAACACATGCGGGATTACCTGGGCATTGTGCCCCCCACTGACACCCTGGGTTGTTTGCAGGATGTGCACTGGTCGGGTGGCATGTTTGGGTACTTCCCAACCTACGCCTTGGGAAACCTGATTTCAGCTCAGTGGTGGGATAAGCTCCGCCTGGATATTCCGGGTACCGATGACCAGTTGCGGCAGGGTAAGTTGGATGAAATTTTGGCCTGGTTGGTCAGCCATGTTCACACAGCCAGCAGCCGTTACGATACACAGGATTTACTGCAGCGGGTGACGGGTGAACGCTTGAACCCGGATCACTACATCAACTATCTTACGCATAAATATCAGCAAATCTATCGCTTTTAGTGTCTTAAATAAGGGGCAAATTTGGCCCCTTATTTTTTTTATATCAAACAAATTGAGAAAATAAATCTATATATAAGAGCCGGTGGTTTGATCCGTCGGCTTTTTTTGATGTTGTAAATATCAGGGTTACTTATCGCCCTTATGTTCAAGCTGACCCAAACCTGTAATGGATTGCTTGACTTCCGGGTTGCCCCAGTAAGAGATCTTGCCAACGCCTGTAAGTTGGGCATCCAGGGAGTTTTTCACCCAGACTTCTGCCGCACCGGCGCCGTCCAGTTGCACGCTGGCGATATCGGACTGCATCTCTGAAGTCATGTAAGCCCCAGCTCCCGAAATTTGGACCTTTTGTTCGGTCACGATGCCAGCAATCGTTACGCCAGCACCACCATTAATTGTTAAATCAAGGAACTTAGCCTTAAAATTGATAAAGTCAAGTTTGGCACCACCGTTCAGGGTGACCTTGAGCTGGTCGAGATCCAGGTTATCGGCTTTGATTTCTGCACCGCCATCCAGCACAAATTCGTCCAGGGTGCTGAATGTGATGGTATAGGTAATGTCTCTATTCGTGGTAAAGGCGATGGAATTATCCTTGAAGTCGATCACCAACTTATCACTATCAACTTTTGCCTCAATCTGGTCGAGCACGCTTTGAGGCGCCTCAATAACCAGGGCATTGGTGCTGCCCTGAACCAGTTTGACGATACCGCCCCCCTTTAGAAGGATCTTCGTGAATGAGGAAACTGAATAATCCTTTTTCACCAGGGGTCCGCTATCTTGAATCACAACAGATTTACGGAATGCGTCACAACCGGTTAAGGCTAAAACAATAACCATAAGAATGGCGAGTAATCCAAATTTTTTATTCATCTTTCACCTCCACGTGAATACACATAAACATATTACAGCAATTAACAGGTTGGGTCACCTGTATAAGGAATTAACAAATTTCCTAACAAAAGATTTTAGACTAAAAACAAAAGATGCCGTTGCCGGCATCTCTATTGTTTATTGTGTTCCATCGCCTTTGGTGTTATCGCCAAACACATGGACGTAATCGCCCATTTTTGCCCAATCGTAGATCCATTTGGCATCGCCGGTGGAGAGGTTTACGCAGCCGTGCGACATCTGGAAACCCAGCATGGTCGGCCAATAGACGCCATGTAAGGCCGTATTCAGATGAAAGAACATCGCCCACGGCACACCCTGTAATTGGTAATAATCCGATCGATCCGGTTCATAGGAGTCCTGCATGGTCACTTTGTCGTAGATGCGGTCGATTTTGTAGGTGCCGGTAATCGTATAGAACGGGAAACGACCCGTTGATACTAAAGTGGCAAAAACCAACTGACCCTTATCATAAACACCCAGCACAAAGTTTTCCAAGTCAACGCTTATCCAGCGGTCGGATTCCACACCCGGAGGTGGGGTAGGATCAGCATGGAATTTGCGGGCTTTAAGAGAAGGCACCCAGGTGTCTTCATCCACCAGGAACCAATCGTAACCTTCAGCATGCTCGGTTTTAAAGACCCAGAAAGATTTGTACTTTTCATATTCCAACCCAGGGATGGGGTTGGCAAAACCCGGCGTGGCGTATGCAGGCGAGGGGTTGACCATCCAGCCAAAGTCGTATTTTGGAGTCTGGCTGAATGCCAGGCCCTGGAAGCGGTTCCATGAGTAGATTATTTTAGCTTCCACCCACTCGCCGGTTTCCATTTGCACAAAGTTGTCACGGGAATTGACCGCGGTAACGTAGCGCATTGGGCCGGCCTGAATGGTGTTGATTACC
>DATIUL010000054.1:0-4598 GCA_035466865.1 Anaerolineaceae bacterium
CTGTCTGCCGGCACAAAGCTACCAATTTGAGCCATCAGCACAATGAGCACAACCTGCCGCAAATAGGTGGATTTGCCGCTCATATTAGGGCCGGTGATGAGGCGCACCAGTTCACCTGGCTCAAAAAACACGTCGTTTGAGATGAAGCGTTCTTCCTGGCGCAGTTGTTCGACCACCGGATGGCGCCCGCCCATGATTTTTAACCCTTTTTCGGCCTTAACGACAGGGCGTGTGTAGCGGTTCAGAGCCGCCACCGTGGCCAGTGACAGGATGCAGTCCAGTTGGGCAATGGCTCTGGCACATGCCAGAATCCGGCTGCCTGAGAGTTTGAGTTGCTCAACCAGCCCGCGGTAAACCTTCAATTCCACCTCGTGGATTTGGCCCTCCGCGTTCAGCACTAAGGATTCGTACTCTTTGAGTTCGGGGGTGATGTAGCGCTCACCGTTAACCAGTGTTTGCTTGCGGATGTAATTCTCCGGGGCACGGTCGGCGGCCCCACGGCTGATCTCGATGTAATAGCCAAAAACCTTGTTGTAGCCCACCCGCAAGGTTTTAATGCCTGTGCGGTCCCGTTCTTTGGCTTCCAGCCCGGCAATCCATTCCCTGGCATGGCGTGACGATTCAATCAGTTCGTCCAAGTCCCTCGAGAAGCCGGGTTTGATCATGCCAATGCTATTAGTGGTGGCGGGTGGGTCGTCCGCGATTGCTGCTTCCAGTAATTGTCTTTCTGCTTCGAAGTTTTCGATACCTTTGCCCAGACCATCTGGCAATAGTTCTTTAATTTTTGGTAAAAGCGCAAGGTCCTCGCGCAGGGCAACCAGTTCTGAAGGGCGCACGATGCCAGTGGCAACCCGGTTCGTCAGGCGTTCCAGGTCGTGCAGAGCGCCAAGTTGCTCGCTCAAATTCTGGCGAAGAATGCCATCTTTGTAAAAACCATCCACCTGGTCCAGGCGAAGCTGAATTTCTTCAATTGAAAGCAAAGGTTTGCTCACCCAACTTTTAAGCAGGCGTTTACCCATCGGGGTTTCAGTTTTATCAAGGATGCCCAACAGAGAGCCTTCCGTTTTGCCTTCAAGCAAGGTCTCAGTAAGCTCCAAGTTGCGTCGGGTTTCGGCGTCTAAAACCATGAAATCAGCCAATGAATAGGTGCTCAGGCGGCTGATGGTGGTTAATTCAGTTTTTTGTGTTTCCTGTAAGTATTTAAGCAAGGCACCGACTGCCCTGGCAGCCAGTGAAAGATCTTTAAGACCCAGGCCAGCCAAACTACTGACGCTAAATGTTTTTTTGATCAAACTTTGGGCGCGACCAGGTTCAAAGTACCAGTTGGGCACCATAGTTGGGTTCTTGACGAAGATGGGTGCTTGCACGTAGGCATCCGAAATCAGAACCTCAGCGGGGTTCAATCGTAATAGTTCAGCTCTGACAGCATCAAGGATCGGTTCGTGTTCAATCTCAGTAGCCGCAAACTCACCGGTACTGATATCCACATAAGCCAGGCCAGCTTTTTCCTCTTGAACCGTAAAACAGACAAGGTAATTGTTCTCACCTGCTGTTAGCAGGCTGGGTTCCAGAACGGTTCCAGGTGTGATTACCCGTACGACATTGCGTGGGAAAAGGCCGCTACCATCCGCTTGTGTATCGGTTTGCTCACAAATGGCTACGTGGTATCCCTTGGCGATTAGGCGGCTCAGGTAATTATCCACCGCGTGGTAAGGAATGCCGGCCATGGGCACACGCATACCCTTGGAAACTGGCCGCGAGGTAAGTACCAGATCTAAAACCGAAGACGTTACTTTGGCGTCTTCGTCGAAAGTCTCATAAAAATCACCCAGGCGGAAGAAAACAATGGCGTCAGGATATTGCTTCTTGACGTCCAGATATTGCTGCCGCAATGGGGTGATTTCGCTGCTCATCAGGCTAAGTGGTCCTCAATGTAGCCGCGTACGAGAGCCAAAGCCTCGTTGAGTTTGCTGGCATCTTTGCCGCCTGCCTGCGCAAGGTCTGGCCTGCCACCGCCGCCACCACCGATGACGGCCGCCAGTTGTTTAATGAGTTCCCCTGCGCTCAAGCCACGAGCATTTAAGTCTGGTGAAACTGCAGCAATCAGCGCTGGTTTGCCATCTGTTGAACTGCCCAGGGCGATGAGCGCGCTGGGATGCTTCTGGCGAAACCGGTCCACTAATTCACGCAAGGCGTTGGGGCTTGTTTCCGGTACCACGGCGGTCAAATACTTGACGCCATTTACCTCTTCGAGGGCATCCATTTTGGCGCTAAACGCAGCTTGTGCAAGTTTGGACTGCAATTGAAGAATTTCTTTTTCTTTTTCTTTCAGACTGCTCTGCAAGCTATCCAGCCGTTGTGGAACCTCAGCAGGACTGATGTTCAAAATCCTGGCGGTCTCATTCATTAAATTCAGTTTTTCCCGGGCAAAAGCATAGGCTCCTGCACTGGTCACGGCTTCGATACGCCGCATTCCAGCCGAAACGCTCATTTCAGCGGTAATGAAGAACGAGCCAATCTCGCCAGAGTTATCCACATGGGTACCACCACAAAGCTCGTAAGAGAGCGCGGGTTCGCCTACCTGAATAGTGCGTACGGTGTCGCCATATTTTTCGCCAAAGAGAGCCATGGCACCTTTTGACCTGGCAGCATCCAGCGATTCAACCCGCTTGATTACCTCGTAATCTCCCAGGATCATGCGGTTGACACCGGCTTCAATTTCCAATAATTGGCTTTTTGAGAGTGCTTGCGGGTAGTTAAAGTCAAAGCGCAGGCGTTCTGGGTCTACTGCGGAACCGGCCTGATGTGCATCGTGGCCGAGCACTTCCCGAATCATGGCTTGCAGCAAGTGGGTGGCAGTATGGTTGCGCTTGATATTCTGGCGCCGCTGGAGGTCTACCTGCACGAAAGCGAGATCACCACTTTTTGGGTGGCCGCTGATTACTTTACCGTGATGCAGGATGACCCCCGCGCTGGGTTTGGATGTATTTTCAACTTGAACTTCCCAGTTCCCCTCAGGGTCGGAAAGAATCCTGCCAGTGTCGGTCACCTGACCACCGGACTCGATATAGAAGGGCGTCTCTTTGAGCAATAGCTCAACCTCATTACCGACTTCGGCCTCTTCAATTTTGGAACCTTTATGGAAGATGGCCAATAAGCTAGTTTGCAGGCTGGTTTGGCTGTAGGGGTCGTTCGCCACACCGCTGGCAGGTAGTTCGCCGTTGGCGATTAAATCAGCGGCAGCCTGGGCGTAGACTTCATTATTCTGGTTTGCAGTCTCCCCAAATGCCTGCCCCTTGCCAGAAGCCAGGCGATGTTCCTCCATGGCATCAAAAAAGCCCTTTTCATCCACTTTGAGGCTTTGTTCTGCCAAGATGTCGCGGGTGATTTCAAGAGGAAAACCCAGGGTGGCATACAGGTTGAAGGCATCTGGACCGGAAAGCGTGTCTTTACCAGTCTTAATCAACTCCTCAACCATGCGGTTGAGTTCCTGGCTGCCGGCATCCAGGGTTTCCGCGAAACGCTGTTCCTCGCGGGTAAAGTTTTCCGAGATCAATTTTTCACTGCGTTTCATTTCGGGGTAAGCCTTGCCATAATTGGCGATAACAACGGCTGCGACCCTGGCCATGAAGGGCGTTTGAAGGCCAATTTTGCGGGCAAAACGGGCGGCCCGGCGGATAATCATGCGGCAGACGTAGTTGCGGCCAATGTTGCCGGGGATGACCCCATCGGCCATCAAAAAACAGGCTGCACGTACATGATCGGCAATGACACGGTAAGAGGTGATGTTTACCTGGCGCTCTTCATCGCTTTGCCGGGCAATGCGCTGGGTCTCGTCCAGAAGAGGCTTGAGCAAGTCAGTTTCGTAGTTGCCTTTAACACCCTGGATAATAGAAACAACGCGTTCGAAACCCATGCCGGTGTCCACATGTTTCTTGGGCAGGGGCAGGAATTCTGTAGGGGAGACGCGGTTGTACTGGATAAAAACATTGTTCCAAATTTCAACGATGCGGGTGCAATCGCCGTTAACATTGCAGACGTGGCCAGGCACCCCTTGCAGATTGCAGGCTTCAGGGCCGAAATCGTAATGAATTTCTGAGCAAGGCCCACAGGGACCGGTATCGGCCATCTCCCAGAGATTGTCGTGGCGGTCCCCGGTCATCAGGTGGCTGGGGTCAAATCCGGCTTGGCGCAGCCAGGCTGCAGCGGCTTCGTCGTCGCGGGGTAAAACGCCTTGCTCATCCTCGAAGATGGTTGCGTATAAGCGTTTAGGGTCCAAACCCCAAACCTTGGTAAGCAGTTCCCAACTCCAGGCGATAGCTTCATCTTTGTAATAGTCACCAAAGGACCAGTTGCCAAGCATCTCGAAGAAAGTGTGGTGGGTATTATCCCGACCGACAGTATCCAGATCGTTGTGTTTGCCCGAAACACGCAGGCATTTCTGTGAGTCCACCGCGCGGGTATAGGGGCGGGTTTCGAGACCCAGGAACACGTCCTTAAATTGCACCATGCCGGCATTGGTAAAGAGCAGGGTGCTATCGCCGCCTGGTACAAGCGAAGCGCTGGGCACAACAGTGTGCCCACGGGCGGCAAAAAAA
>DATIUL010000055.1:0-3480 GCA_035466865.1 Anaerolineaceae bacterium
TTGGATGGATTCCAAACCTATCCACAAGCCGGTAGGAATCTCTAAAATATCCGATAATTTATTCCATTTTTGTTGAACAACGGCCAGGATTCCTTGGGGCTTTTCTTTTCTCGCAAGGCTATCCAGTAACTCAGCGGTAACCTCGAGCATCGGAATTCCAGCGGCTTCAGCTTCCCTTAAAGTTTGCCTGCCCAGATCGCTAACCAGTTCTTCAGGATTAAACACGATGCGTTCAATCCTCGCAGATGATTGGATTGCCTGGATGACAGCTCTTAACCCCTCAGCAAGGAACAATCCGCTGCTAGCACGACCTTTAGAATCCAGCAAGCTGCGCATAGATTTAACGGTTTCGTTTTGTTTGCTGGTAATGAGCATTTATTCCTCGTCACTCAGTAACTGCTCAAGGCGCAGCGTGGAAAGCCGGCAAAGCGCTATTGCCAAAGCATCCGCGGCATCATCCGGTTTGGGGATGAAGTCCAATTCCAGCAGGGTCTTAACCATTTCCTGCACCTGTTTTTTACTGGCATGGCCATAAGAGGTAATCGCCATTTTTACTTCGTTAGGGGACAGCTCAGCAACAGGGTAGTGGCCCTGGGCAAGGCATAGTTCAATCACGCCTCGGGCCTCACTGACACGCATCCCTGTGGTTATGTTCTGTTGAAAGAACAATTTCTCAAGGGCGCAATAGTCAGGATGGTACTGTTCTAACAATGCAGAAAGGCGGTTGTATAAGAAAACCAAACGGCTGGAGGTAGATCCTTCAGCCGTTGCATCAATTACACCAAATTCAAGGATTTCAGGGGTTGAGTCGTCGTCGCTGGTGCGGATAATTCCGTAGCCGGTAATCGCGATGCCGGGATCAAGCCCTAATATAATCATGCGATTTATTCAGCCTCCAGGGCTTCCATAATTTCATCTGTAACCTTGAGGTTGTGGAATACGTTTGAGACATCATCACTCTCTTCAAGGCTGTCAATGATGCGCAGAATGGTCAGTGCGGCGTCTTTTTCAAGCTCAACTTCCTGTTTTGGGAGCATCCGCAAAGAGGCTTCTTCAGGTCGGATGTTGGCTGCTTTTAGGGCGTCATTGATGGATTTGAAGGTCGTGGCATCGCCAATGATTTCGATATAGCCATCTTCTTCGCTTACATCATCTGCGCCGGCGTCAAGAGCGGCTTCAAACACTTTATCGAAGTTTTTGCCATCGGATTTGACGCTGTAAATGGCTTTACGGTCAAACTGCCAGGAAACTGATCCATTACTGGCCAAATCGCCACCAGCACGGGAAAGTGTATGCCGAATTTCAGCGACTGTGCGGTTGCGATTTTCCGTGACACATTCAATGATTGCTGAAACACCCTTACCCAAATAGCCTTCATAGGTGATTTCTTCCAGTTCACCAGCACTTTTGTCGTCACCAGTGCCACGTTTGATGGCACGATCGATTGAGTCTTTGGGCATATTCTGGGCCCGCGCCCGCTCGATGGCCAATTCGAGGCTAACATTCATGCCAGGATCTCCGCCGCCTTCGCGAGCTGCTAATGCGATTTCACGTGCCAATCGCGTGAATACAGCGCCTTTTTTTGCATCTGCCGCGCCTTTTTTTCGTCGAATTGTAGCCCAATGGGAATGTCCAGACATAAAACTTCTCCTTAAATTTAAAAGAATCTCGCTTGTTAAAGCGATTCATTATATCAGATGGACTTTGCTAAGTATAGATATGTTCATCTTGATGTTTTTATCTTGATATTAACATTGAGGAACTTTTGCCCTGGTATTTTTTGTCTTGTCCCTCATGTATTTTACGTTGATATGCCATTTTATGATATTCTTATCGGGAACGGTTAGTGCGGATTCGGAGCTAATTCTCACCACTTCAAAGATTGGCAGGTCCAATGTATGTGAAGTAAATACCAATCATCCCTCAGACATTTAGCGACAAGAAATGTAAAGTTTTTATCGGATAGTCTCGTCGATAATCAAATTATTAATCAGATTTTTTACTTTTCTTAAAGGAGAATAATGGCTGAACAACCTAAGAAATTAACTCTTCCTGGTCTTTTTAAAAATGCTGCTGAGGGAAAGCCAATTACCTGGCTGACATGTTACGACTATCCGACAGCTTACCTGCAGGAACAAGCTGGCGTGGATATGATCCTGGTAGGTGATAGTCTGGGAATGACCATGTTAGGGTACGACAGCACTCTACCAGTTACTATGGATGATATGATCCGTCACTCCGCAGCGGTTCGACGCGGTGCTCCAAATACCTGGTTAATTGGCGACATGCCTTACATGAGTTACCAAGCTTCAGTTGAAAGCGCAATCCGTAATGCAGGGCGATTTATGGCAGAAGCAGGATGCGACTCGATCAAACTTGAAGGGGGAGAAGCGGTCTGCGACCGTATTCGCGGTATTGTTGACGCGGGGATCCCGGTGGTAGGCCATTTGGGGTTGACACCACAAAGTGTCAGTTCATTGGGCGGTTTTCGTCTGCAAGGGAAGAGCGCGGCCGCTGCAAAAAAAATCGTGGATGACGCTCGTGCGTTGGAAGAAGCGGGTGTGTACATGATCCTCCTGGAATTAGTGCCGGATCGCTTATGTCAGCTTATTACTGAACGTGCCAAAAACTGCCTGATTATGTCTTTGGGGTCTGGGCTGCACGCACATGGGCAGCTTTTGATTTATCACGACGCTTTTGCGCTGTACCCCAAATTTAAACCGCGAATGGCAAAGGTCTTTGCGGATGCCGGATCAGTGATTAGGGAGGGCTTGAAAAGTTACGTGAAGGAAGTAAAGGAAAAAACCTTCCCTGCTCCTGAGAACTGGTTTGGAATGGCGGACGAAGAATTTGATGAACTCAAGCAATTGCTGGAAGGGGAAGAATAATGAATAACCTGAGAAAAATTCTACAAATACCTGAATCGCGCCTGGAAGAAATCAATAGTGTTTTGCTCAGCCCTGACAGCCAGGTAATGAATGATTTTCTGAACGTTGTCTCAAAGTACGGAACACCCGAAGAAATCAATCAAAAACATTTGCAATCGCGCAAACTGGAAAATCTTCTCAGACAGGTTGAGGAAAAATCCCCGGCTTATGTTAAGGATTTGCGTTGGCTCCAGGAACAAAGGGATAAAGGTGCCTTTATTCGCATTGAGGATTATCGGCAAAAGGTGCTGGGGGAATCTGCCAAATTGATGCAATTTAAAGACGATTACGCGGTAACACTGGAAGTATCTGCGCTTCAGTATTTCCCGTGGGTTCGGATTATGGCGGAGCAGGCCATTGCCAATCAAACACTGGTTCCAGGAAGATTTATTGCCGTAAGAAAAATGAAAGAATCAGAAGCGGATGGTGATCTTCCAGCTATGGTGGCCGCCATGGATATCATTGGCGCTTCGTTTGTTGAAACATTGGATACCAAGGGTACAGATGGCTCCAACCCGCACCTGGGGGGGCCTGCCACCATAACGGGGTATTT
>DATIUL010000056.1:0-2138 GCA_035466865.1 Anaerolineaceae bacterium
CCAATCTGAAGCTTATGCGGTAAAACTGCTTATTAGTAATCTGTGTGGAAGAAGACGGCTCTGCAGGTGATGTAGACAAAGTACATAACGACCAGGTATATACCTTCTTTTTTGCCTAGTTTGCCGTGATTTCGCCAGAGAATTATCCAGAGGAGTGCTCCAGTTAAGGTTTCCCAGGGCAGGTCCCAAAGGAGGAGCGGCCTTGGTGCCGCATATGTAGAGATCATTGCCCCACCGCCGATGGCGACCAGTGGGTTGGTGATGTTGCTCCCAATCAATGTGCCAAGTGAAATGCCATGCTCTTTGTGCCGCAAACCTGCCAGGGCAGTGGTCAGTTCCGGTAATGCCGAAGCGAGCCCCAAAGTAAGGACTCCAATCAGCGAGCCGCCAACACCTGTGCGTTGCACCACAATTTCAGTAACATTCAAAACTACAGATGCCGCCAGAATGACAATCAGCAAGAGGCCCAAGGTGAATAAGGTGTCCTTGAAGACCTCCTTTATGCTATTTGGGACTTTCCCCTCCATAATTTCGGACTTGATGCTGTTGTCTTCTTCTTTGTAAAACTTGCGCTCATCTTTGTAAAGATAATAGCTGTAGGCTATGAAAGTTAGCATAAGAATTGTGCCATCAATGCGCGAAAACGACCCGTCCATGCCCAAAATCAGGCACATGATCGTTGTCACAATCATCGGCACCATGTTTTTGGTGAGTACGTATTTGCGGAAGTACAAACTGCCCGCGATGAGAACGAGGATTCCCATTATTAAGGTTTGTTGCACCACGTCAGATCCGATGTTGGATCCGAGCACGATGGCAGAGCCGATCCGATAATCTAATGTTCCTCTTAAGATGCTTACCGACGCTATGTAATGGGAGGAAATTTCAGGGATGGAAGTGGCAAAGGAAAGCACGGTCATACCCATGAAGGTGCCTGATAGCTTAAAGTAGTTGGCGATACCAATGATCTTCTCAACGGTCTTGTTGGCACTAAGCACCAGCACGACCAGCATCAAGAAACCAATAACAATTACCAACCATAAGTTCAGCGAATCAAGCATCTTTATGTATCCTTTTATTAACCTCGCTGATTGTATAGGAAATAGGATTCGAAGTGTTTAATGAAGCGACGATTTAACCTGGATTTAACAATTCGGGGATTGCTAGTCTATTAAAGATGAAGATGACTATTTATTTAGAAGGCGTAAGAGTTTCAGAAGGTAATCCTGCCAACTTTCAGCTTTAAGTCTGTCTACACTCAGCCAATAACTATTTTTACCAGCCCTGGCAAAGGCGTCAATATCCTTAAGGTAGCGGTCTTTCACCCCAGATGGCAGGGGTGGGTAACTGAGAACCAATTGAGCATTGATGAAGCTGATGTTATCCAACCCGGCATATTCACCTAAAATCTTCACACGCATTTGGTAGAGCAGATCCTTGACGCCCTTTGGCAGCTCACCAAAGCGGTCGGAAAACTCAATTTCAGTAGCGGTGACATCTGCTTCCGTGCGTAAGGTTGAAATCCGTCGGTAAAGGCTCAATCGCAACACCTGATCTGGAATGTAACTCGATGGAATTTCACTGGAAAGCGGCAAGTCAACATTAATGGCCAGGGACGGCACGTCCATGAAGGGCAAATCTCTGCTGTTCTCTTCAATGGGTTGGCCGATGGATTTGCGCAGCTCCCTCACTGCGTTGCTGAGCAGGCGGGTGTAAAGTTGAAAGCCAACGGCTTCGATGTAACCCGATTGCCTGGTTCCCAATAGGTCGCCCGCGCCACGCATTTCCAGGTCGCGCATGGCGATGGCATAACCGGCACCTAATTGCGAATTATCAGCCAGCACTTCCAGGCGTTCCTCCCCCTCTTCAGTTGGCGCATGGCTGCGGTCATGGAAGAGGTAAGCAAACGCGCGCTGAGCCCCGCGCCCGACCCTGCCGCGGAGTTGGTAGAGCTGCGAGAGGCCAAACGTGTCAGCCCGATCCACGATCAAGGTGTTGGCGTTGGGGATGTCCAAACCAGACTCGATGATTGAGGTCGAGAGCAAAATGTCTATCTGGCCTTCCGTGAAGGCGTGCATCACATCCGCCAGGGCATTTTCGTCCATCTGGCCATGCCCGATGCCGATGCGGGCTTCAGG
>DATIUL010000057.1:0-4548 GCA_035466865.1 Anaerolineaceae bacterium
TCCTTTGGTCATTGCGAGGAGCCCCAGCGACGAAGCAATCTGTCTTTCATTTTCAAATCTTGTCACTCTGAGCGCAGCGAAGAGTCTTTGTTTTATGGGTCCAGACTAGCAGATTCTTCGCAAGATAAGCTAAGGATGACAAAAAAAACCAGATTGCCACGCAAAAGAGGCTCGCAATGACTGAATTGGTCGCTAGTTATTGCACTCGAGCCGCCACGACAACAAACCTACTTTGGAGGACTGCGCAGCGCACCTGCGCCAAAAGCGCATTGGTTGGGTCCGTAAAACGGGGGTGAGGGGTCTTTCCTTTGGTCATTGCGAGGAGCCCCAGCGACGAAGCAATCTGTCTTTCATTTTCAAATCTTGTCACTCTGAGCGCAGCGAAGAGTCCATGTTTGCTAATCCAAAATGGCGTACGTGGGCGAGCCTCGTTGCACTCCAACCGCCACCACAAAACCCGGGTTGGGCTCCCTCGCCTTTGGGGCATGGCATAAACTATGGCACTGCATGCCGCGAGTACAGGCGCAAGCTGACGCACAAAAGACTCACACTGACTGATAAATTTCTCAACCGGTATAAGAATTGCTGGCAATGAAACGACCCGGTAGTAATTATTGCATACCACTCTGAGTGACGCGAAGAGTCTTCACCTAATGGTTCCGCACTAGAAAACCCTTCACATCAGCGGCTCATGGTGACAAGATTCAAATAAAGCCCCGGTAATGGGCCGGGGCGAAGTTTCAATAAGAAAAATGTTTTCGTATTAATAAATATACGGCTGACTAGGCTTTAAGCCCTTCGACCCGCTGACGCAGGGCGGCATTCAGCGCTTCCAGGCGCTCAATCACCTTGGCGGCTTCAACTTTATCGGATTCGCTTAGGATGGCATCCGCAAGGGTGCCCACCTTATCCTCCTCAGCCAGTTCGTCCAGATTCAGAATGGCGCGCTTGATAGCCCTGGCCGACTTGGTGGCAGGATCTTTGGGTAGCCGCGGATTGCGGGTGCGCACATGCCCCAGTTGTGTTTCCAACCAGGTGTGCACATCCAAATAAGTGCGGCCCTCGTGCTCGGTGTAGTAAGCTACTGCCCCAGGCCAGAGGCTGGTCTCGTAGGCCACAATTTCTCGCAGCACGCGCTCGGGCATTTCCGCCCGATCGGCCACTTCCAGCAGGGGCGCTGGCAGGTCAAAGAACTTCATCAGGCGGCCGTAATAAATCCGGTCGAGCCCCAAGGTCTTTTGCAGGCTCTCACGCGTGACCTCATCCAGACGTACTTCAGAAACCTGGCGGTAATACTCCGTTTCATCCATGCCGGGCAGGGGTTTGAGGCTGTTGGCTTCCAACACAATGCGCGCGGCGGCGCGGGCTTTGCCAACCGGTGTGAGAGCTTTGTAGGCCATGTTTTCAGCGATTTGCTTGGCGAGGGTCGGTTGATTATCCACAAGTGCCAGGACGTAGGCTTCGGTGCGCTTGGGATCTTTGACGGCACGGATGGCTGTTGCCCAAAAACGGCGTTCACCCGTGAGCAATTGGAAGCGGTCCTTGCCATCTAAATTGAGCAATTGCCCAGTAACGGGTTTTATTTGCCCGATATCAGCCAGAGAATCCCCCAGGGCTACCAGTTCATCCAGCTCGCGCTTGATCAGCCAATCACGCTCAGCCAGGCTGAACCAGGCCTCCACTGTCCCCCGCCAATCCCGCTTCCCCGCAAAGAAATCGTCGCGAAGAGACAAAGGCAGGAGTAAACGCGCCTGGAAACGGTCCGGCCGGATCATTTCCAAGGGCACGCGGAAGACGCTCTGGCGGTTATTAACCATTTTTGGCGTGCCAAAGTCGGTTTCGCCTTCGATGCTTTCAGGTTTGGCGTTGAAAGCATCCGTGGTGGTGTTGATTAGTTTTTCGAAATTAATCTTATTATCTGGCATAAGGCCTCGTCTTCCAGGTCAGCCTGTGCCCATGGGCACAGTGCATTGCTTTACTCTTTTGTGCGCTAATCCTGCCCCAACTTGCCCAGCACTGCATCCACCAGGTTCGAAAAGCAGCGGTAAGCCTGCGATTTTTCCGAGCAGTACGAGAATACGTCATAACCCGCGGTGGTGGCGGCGGAAATTTCGGCCAGGTCTTTGATGTAGGGCATCAGCAGGTCACCATAGCGCCGCTCAACTTCTTTGATGACATCACGCGACTGGCGCCGCACCAGTTTGAAGCGCGAAGGCACAATCCCAAGCACATTCAGGTCGGGGTTGGTGCTGCGCTTGATGTTTTCAATCATTTTGAGGATATCCACCAGGCCAATCAGTGAAAGGCCATCCTGTTCAATGGGGATGAGCACATCGGTACTGGCCACCAGGGAATTGGTGGGCAGCAAGCCAGCCGAAGGGGGATTGTCGATGATGATGTAGGAATATTCGTTTTTAATGGGCTCCAAAAAATAAGTCAACTGGAAGGCGGCCTCGTCTTTGTTTTTCAGGGTAGTTTCCAGGGTTTCCATGCGAACCTTGTTGGTGCGGAATATCCTCACCTTCTCAGGCCGATTGCGTGGGATTAGTGAATCCACGATAAGCGAGTCTGAAGCGCCATAGCCTTCCCCCAGCGCGGAGGCATAGTTCTGTTCGGCGGAGATAGCCGGCACAAACTTGTCGTCAAAGCCGCCGCCCATGGCCGTGATGGTGGCTGAAAGCTGGTCGTCCATGTCAATCAGCAGCACCGGCTTGCTGTTCTTTTTTCGGGATTCGTGTGTGGCCAAACCAGCAGCCAGGTTGATGCTGATGGTCGATTTGCCTACCCCTCCCTTGCGGTTGATCAGCGATATAATTGCCATAACGCACCTTCACATTTCTGCCTTGCCAGCCCCGGTATCCAGGTGTTTTTGGGCTTCACTTGGGGAGCATTTGGGGTTGCGGCTGCTCATTTATAACCCTTTGGGAAGCCTGCCCTTCTGCTGCCGGATCTGTGCCCGTGGGCACAGGCATTTGGTCTGTATTGATAATTGATATTTTACCAATTTAAGCATTTTTTACAAGTTACAAGATTCACTTGTAAAACAATACGTAGGCAGTTATAGCAAGTAATTCGTTTGTCTTAAGCACTTGACTTAACTCGCTCGCTCACCTATCCTTTATGCATCAATTAAGGACGGTGGCAAGCCTATGATTAAACCCAATCAACTTATGGAAGCCGGTCTACTGGAAAACCCTTTCCAGCGCTATCCTGATACCCGCTTCTTCTACCCCAATCTCAGCGAACAACGCAAGGTGATGGAAGTTGCTTATAGCTTCATCACCGACCAAAAGGATCCGGCCAAGAACCTGGGCGTGATTGCCGGTTCGGCTGGCGCTGGCAAGAGCATGCTGGCCATGAAGTTGGCCCAGACCTCCCTGCCCGGCATTGCCGCGGACCCCAACCAGGTCAGTGCCCATGGGCACACTTTGGGGCTCTACCTCAACACCAATACGGTGACCGAGCCGCGCCATTTCCTGATGGCTGTGCTGGAGACCCTTTCGGTACCGGCTTCCCGCTCCAATGCCAACCGCCTGGAGGGTATCTTTGAGCGCCTGACGGAGAGTGAGGATCAGCTCCTGATCGTACACGATGGCCCGCCGGTTGAGCAGGAGTACCTCACCCAGCTGCTTTCCTGGTCGGTGGAGCACGAGAAGAAGATCAAGACCCTCATCTTCCTGCAAGACCTCAACAATACGGTCAGCAACATCGGTTCGCTGGCATCCTTCCTGGGCCTTTATGTGCCCTTCCGAGCACCTTCGAACGAAGAAATCGCCGCTTGCCTTTATGCCCGCATGGTCTTTGCCGGCCTGAGGGACCCCGAAAAGCTGCTCCCAGAAGCAGAAGCGTACGAAATTGCCACCCAGTGCCGGGGTAACCTGAACGAAGCCTTGCGCCTGGCCAATGAGCGCCTGGAAGTGCTGCTGGGGCAACAAAACCAGGGTCAAATGTTAAGGATCTTCCGAAATCGGAATCTTGTACCTTAAAAGATTCCGATATTGACATCTTTACATGGTCGTAAAGCCGTGTAACATAGAACGTATGTGCTGTACTATGAACAATGACCTGAACAAAACCTGGCGTGACTGCTGCCCAAGCTTGGATTTTTCTGAGCCTGGGCTTTATGCTGCTGATGACCCGTTTTTAGCCCTCCTTTGGAGGAGGGTCCGCGAGCCGGGGGTAAAGGGTCTTTGTTCTCGTCATTGCGAGGATAAGTTGCGACGAAGCAATCTATCTTCAGCCCTCCTCTGGAGGAGGGACCGCGAGGCGGGGGTGAAGGTTCTATTAGCTTGTCACTCTGAGCACAGCGAAGAGTCTATGTTTGGTAATTCCAAACTAGCAGATCCTTCGCAAAATAAGCTCAGGATGACTAAAGAAAAGAACAAGAAAAGCCAGATTGCCGCGCAAATGAGGCTCGCAATGACAGTATGTGATGGGCCTCGTTGCACTCGCACCGCCCCTACGAAACGTGCTCACATGCAGAATTTGCAGGCAGTCGGATGAGTGACGCCGTAAACGCCTGGCCTCAGATCCGCGCAGCCCTCAGCC
>DATIUL010000058.1:0-1835 GCA_035466865.1 Anaerolineaceae bacterium
GATATTGGCCAGGGTGGAACCTTCCCGCGCTGGTTGCTTAATACGGGTTTCTTGGCAATAACGGTGGCATTTAGCCAGGTAATTTTTGGCTCCATGGCTGCCTACGCTTTTGCCCGCTTAAGTTTTCCAGGGCGAGATGTCATCTTCAACTTCATGCTGGGAACGATGATGATTCCCGGCGCTGTAACACTGATTCCAGCTTATGTACTGATGACAAAATTGCACCTTATCAATACCTACTGGTCCTTGATCCTACCTGGATTGGTAGGGGCTGGCAGCATTTTTACATTGACCCAATTCTTTAAATCCATTCCCAAGGACATGGAAGAAGCAGCGGTAATTGACGGTGCTTCACATCTGCAAACCTTCAGGACGGTTATCCTGCCGCTGGCTCGTCCTGCGATCCTGACGGTGTTGATTCTTCAGTTCCAATCCATGTGGAATGCCTTCCTGCAACCATTGCTGTACTTGAACTCACCGGATAAGTATGTACTGAACGTTGCCTTAAGCATCTTCCAGCAACAATACAAATCCCAATGGAACCTCACCTTGGTGGGTGCCATGTTCAATGCCATTCCCGTGCTCATCCTCTTCTTCATCTTCAGCCGCTACTACATTGAAGGGGTTGCGTACGCAGGAATTAAGGGATAAAGATAAGTGAAAAATCTACGCCTTGTGCTCTCCCTTTTTGGTAGAGCCATCGCTGCCATTTGGCAGGACCTGTGGACTATGTTGGTGGTCGATGCTCTGTGGCTGCTATCAAATCTACTGATTATTCCGGGTCCGCCAGCTACTTTTGCCCTTACTGCTTACTGTAATGGCATAGCCGCTGGCGAGCCCCTGGACCATCTGGATTATTGGCGATATTTCAAAAATTCGTGGGGAATCGCGTGGAAATGGGGAGCTGCTAACATCTTAGTGTTGGCATTTCTGGCTGGAGACTTCTATATTACCAACCAGGCACAGGACTTTACTGGTAAGAAACTTTTGTTGGGCATCTACCTTGGCTTGGGGGTTATCTGGTTGGTCCTGCAATTGTTCGCTTTACCCTTCCTGTATGAACAAAAAGAAATGAAAATACGGCAAGCGTGGGGGAACAGCCAGGTTCTCTTAGCCGGCAATCCAGGCTTCATGCTGATCTTACTTGTAATGCTGGTTTTGGTACTGCTGATAGGGATACCCTTATTCGCGCTGACGATTTTCTTTGGTCCGGTCCTCACAAGTTTGGTGGCAAATCTGACCGTGAAAGATAGAATTAGCCGTTCAAAAATGAATATTGAAAAAATCAAAGTCGAGGAAGTAACTAATGCTGCTTAAACGCCACCCATCCAACCCGGTTTTGCTGCCAGACCCACGCTCTGATTGGGAAACCTACAACGTTTTTAACCCATCGGTACTCTACACGAATGGTTTGTTTCATATGCACTACCGTGCCCAGGGCCTGGACTGGCTGAGCCGCATTGGTTATGCCGTCAGCGAGGATGGCATCCACTGGAATCGCTTCAGCCAACCGGTGCTTTCACCAGAGTCAGAACTGGATGCGCGTGGCATTGAAGATCCGCGTGTGACGGAAATTGATGGCACCTATTACATGACTTACACCGCTTACGGCACTGTCTTTGAAGGCCCTGATCAGCCAACTCATTTTGGTGGCGGTGTCATGCCGATGATCGCCAAAAGCAAGAACCTGGTCACTTGGGAAAAAATTGGCCCAATTGTGCGCGGTGAGGACAACAAGGATCATTTGCTCTTTCCCCGCAAGATTAACGGTAGGTATGTGGCCTTCCACCGGCGCCCGCCGCAGGTCTGGATTGCTTATTCGGATGATTTACTGA
>DATIUL010000059.1:0-7046 GCA_035466865.1 Anaerolineaceae bacterium
CAGATTTTTACTGCAGGTTGCCCCAATCATGCACTTCGCTGCGAGGGCCATTCACAATGAGCGGAAGTGCTTGCTTGAGGCCGGTCTTAATCTCATAAACGGTGAAAATTGGAGGTTCGGACCGATACTGCCAATAAAGCAAATGGCTCCCGTCTGGAGACCAACCCACCAGATTAGCACTTTCGCCTGCAACCCTGGTCAGATCACTGCCATCCGGCCGCACCAGCATTACCCGTCTTTCGATGACATACTGTCCATCACTCATAACGTTAGAAGAATCAAATTCAATCGCTTGATAGGCCAGCCACTGTCCGTCTGGGGACCAAAAAACATATCCAACTCTGGTTTGGGGTTGAGAGACGATGGGGGTGAGAGCGCTCATATCTATATTAGCAACAAACAAAGGGCTCTCCTTATACCAGTCACTATACCTTGCGCTCAATGCAAGTTTTTTGCTGTCTGGTGAAAAGTCGATGTGCCCAGCGGTAAAGTCAGCCGGAGGTGTTATTTCTTTGGCTGTAGACAGGTTCCACAACTTATCAAATCTACACTCTGGATAAGGGCAACCTCTGTCCATGTTGAGGCTTGCCCATTGCCCATCGCTGGAAATCGAGAGAGGGGATCTTCTTTGTTCACTGAGACTTGCCAGAAACTCAGGGGAATCCAGATTGGCAAGGTCATAACGGTAGAATTTAAAAGTGTTGACCATCTGATCTGTAACCCATTTTTCCTTGCTGATTCCCGCAAAAAAATCATTTCCATGTCCGGTCCAACCAAAGAACTCACCATAACTGGTAATTTCTATGACCGTGCCATCCACCAGGTCAGAAATGTAGGATCTATTGTCAGGATGCTTGCTGTAAGCCAGGTAACGCCCATCGGGCGAGAATTGAGGATCAAAGTAATTGGTGTAATGTCCGTCCCAGACTTGTGTTGTCACCTGGATGGATTCGCCGGTGGCAAGAATATAACGCCAGACGTTACCTTCAAAGATGTAAGCGAGCTGGCCGTTTAATACCATTTCCGTAACAACCTCGGCTGTTGGAGTTATTGTACTTGGCTGCGTTGGCACCGTGAAAGACGTGGGTGAGGCTTGTGTTGGGTTGGGAGAGGGGGGTTCGGCTGGAGTGGTTATTTCTGGCGCAATGGTGGCTGTGGCTGTGATGTTTGTGATTGGTACACAAGCTTGAACGGCTAGAACTGTGAGTATAACTAACGTTAAAAGGCTGAAAGAACGGGGAGCGTTCATGGCATCCTCCTTGGACAGGGACAACCTTTTCTACTGTATACTTTCTTTAAGATTGCTTTGTCAAATCTTTGTATATCCATTCTGCTCATTTCTGGTTCAAAGATTGAAAATTAGTTCCCATCATCGGCAGGAAATGTTCATCCAGCCAAATGCAATTAAGAAATCGACGACAGATATCCATTTGTTGAAAATTGAAGGAGTGGGCTTCAATGCCCTGGGCACTGGTACCAGAGTACTAGCCTGAGGGTGGTACAGGAAACGCGAGGTCATCATGGATAGTCCCCGCATGAGTGGGGTTGGCCAGTACCGATATGAGCAGTCTTTATGATGCAATTATTGATTGGACCATTTTGGATATTCAGTAGTTTTTAGTATCGATTAGCCTTGCTTGCGTGGAAGGATAGAAAAAATGACTTCACCCTTTACGGTTATCCTCGAGACAGAAAGGCTCATCCTCAGGCGCCAGGTCATTGAAGATCTGGATGCTTTGTGGGCGCTTTATTGTGATCCTCAAATTACCAGATACATTCCAGATGCTCCCAGAACGTTTGATGAAGCGAGAAAAGAATTGGAATGGCACATGAACGGCCATCCCAAAAACCCTGATCTAGGTTTGTGGGCGACCATCCATAAAGAATCGGGCAGGTTCATTGGCCGCTGCGGGCTGCTCCCCTGGACGATCGACGGCAAAGATGAAGTGGAAGTGGCCTCTACTATTGCCGGGGATTTTTGGGACCAAGGGCTGGGCACTGAGGCGGCCCAGGCGATTGTAAGCCACGGTTTTGAACATTTACTCTTTACACGCCTGATCAGCTTGATTGAACCTGAGAATCACGCCTCTGTGAATGTGGCGCAAAAAATCGGGATGACTTTTGAGAAATCAATAGACCACGAGCTGGGTCTCCTTCACGTTTATTCCATAAGCCGATAAAGTAAGCTGCTCTAAAATTTACATTCAAAGCCTTTTGGCAGGTGGCATTGCCCCGAAGGAGTATCAATTCCTCTCCCCGCCACTTAAAAGACACCTGAAAAGGTGTCTTTTTGTGTGAACTCGGGGACTCGCTGATGTCCTTGTGGACAGGCCGGCAACACACTTCTCAGCATAATGCAATCATGGCCTGCCCAACTTGTTAACCGCGCCAATGCAGATATGTTTTTAGCCATCCACCTCAATGCGATCCACCTGGATCAGCGAGCCGTTGTAATCAGGTACATTACTGAATAGCGTGCCATAAAGGTGAACAACCTTGCCACTGTCGCGTAGCGCTTCGATCTGGGATTTCACAGCCAAGTCCATGGCATCAATACCGAAGTAGATGACCTGCCCGTTGGTCCACAACTCAAAGTAGTCATCATACTGTGCGCCGGTAGGCGTACTCTTGATGACGCCCTGCCAATCCGCTATCTCGTCCGTTTTACCGGGTGGCATATAACTGCCTGCGCTTTCGACTCCTACCTCTATACGATCCACCTGGATCAGCGAGCCGTTAACGTCGGGCATGTTGCTGAACAAAGTGCCGTAAAGGTGCACAATCTTGCCGCTATCACGCAAGGCTACGATCTGCGCTTGCAGTTCAGGAACCATAGAATCAATACCGAAATTGATCACAGTTTCCAGGTCCTGCCGCTCAAAATAGTCATCATACTGGGCACCTGAGGGGGTACTCTTGATGAGGCCCCACCAATTGCTGATAGGTTCTGATGTTTCAGGAGCCATGTACCCACCGCTGGCATTTTCTCCTACCGCCCCATTGCTTGCTACCTGAGTAGACTCAACGGGCTTGCCGGGGGTCGGATTTACTGGCAATGCAGGTCCGCACTCTCCCCGAAAGTAAGCCCACTCTTCACAAGTGCCACCCTCCGGAAAGACGCACACGCCGGATTGGCTGCCATCGGCAGTGGTGTGGATTACGAGTGTATTCCCATTCTCCTTGCAATAGACTGAGGCAGGGTTGGGCATGTTCTGCGGTACAGCCGTGCCTGTAGATTCAAGTGTCTGAACCTGGAAACTTGTGCAGGCTGTCAGTGTCACAGACAGTGACACGGCAATTGTTATAAACAGCTTTTGAAACTTTCTCATTTATTTTTTCTCCATTTCTTGATTGGCATAAGACGCTAATTTCCATTTGATCGTTCCAAACCGATCTACTCTCAACTCAAAACCTAAAATATTTATTCAGCTTATTTTTTCTCTTTCTAACACTGCTTGTAGAGTGATTAGCATTTATCCATTGGCGATGCAGAAATTCAGTATCCGTATTCTTTCTGCTTAATACCTGATTGGTCACGATTCTCATGGCTGAGGGCCAATCTTCACTTAAGCGATTCCTTTAATAAGCCCACTCCCATGAAGACTAATCCGAAGTTTTTGATGACCATACTGATGATAAAAACGGTTAGCACTGGGGAAGTTACATGATTCATAAAATATATTTTTGCGGGCATGCCGACCAACATGGCAGCAAGAACAATCAAACCGCCTGCGATGCCAAAGTGGTTTTGGAGGTTGAAGAAAAGTAAAGTTAAAGAAATTGCGAAGCCAAAACCACCGATCAAGCCACCAAATAATGCGCCAAGGCCTTTCAGGAAACCAGCTTGCCTAAGCACGGTGTAATCATTGATGCTTGATTGAATCTGTATGCTATTAGCGAAGTTAGTGGTTACATAGCTCCAAAATACTCTCTCTAAAATGTACAGAATCCCGATGATCATGGCAATCAAGGCAATGGATTTATGGTATTTCAGCCAGCTTCCATAGAGACCCACCGTCAACATGGCAATGGAGAGAATCAACAATGGTTCACCGAAAGAACCGGCGATTTTGTATGGTGCAGCATAGATGGATGCTGGACTTAATGCGAGGTTTCTCACCTGAAGGGAAGAGATAAACCAATCCCCAATCCCGTGCATGTCCGATACCAGGGTGGCGGTTGTCGCGAGGAAGAATGCACCGAGCGCGCCTATTAATAGCAATTTGTTTTCCATAGCTGTTTCTCTTTTAGTTTCCTGTTTCTTTTGAGCGTTGCCCGCTTTTGTCTTGTTTGCATCAATGTTGTTTGTTTGAGAAAGAAAGTTATGCTCTTCAAACCTGCAAAGGTTTGCTATACGCTAATTTTTTGTAAGGTCAAAACTCCCAATGAAATCAGGTAGAAGAGATTTATTACTATGAAAGCTGCCAGCATACCGTATTGGAGGAGGGGGTTGATTGAACCTTGCGGGTATATCACCTGGAACACCAATCGCGTGAGCCACAAAATACAGGTCGCGGCAAACAAAGCAATCATCGAATATCGATTTGCGTTGCCGCTAAACATGAAAAGCAAATTCAAGGCGCCAAATAGAACCAAAGACAAAGAAAAGAAAACGTTGATTGCCCGAACGGCCACGATCAGTTCTTTTGCATTGGGATCGATGTAGGCATACCAGTTCCAGAGACGCGGAACGAAGAAATGCCACAGCCCAAAAGCGATTGATGCGCTGCTTCCAATAGTTACCAATAATTTTACGAAGTAATCCATGTTTCCTTCCGGTAAATAAAGAAGTCTTTGAGCACGTTTATTTGGTTGGTCTAAAAGGTTGCGGCTTGTTTTGCCGCCAATTACCTGAAATTAAAGACAGCATCAGCCATGGTTCAATGATGATATTGATCATAATGTGCGCAAAAATACATGGCCCCAAATTACGCCCACCCGCAAGATAGATAATGGCAAGAAAAATCCCTAACACTGACGTCGAAAGAATTGCTGGAATCGTAAACTTGAAATCACCTTTGATGAGTATCCAAACAGTGTGGGATAAGCCGAAAGCTATGCCAGAAATAACGATCTGAAGGATGAGGGATGCACCTCTCGACATGAGCATATCCATGAGCCATCGCCGAAAGAATACTTCTTCAACGATGCCACCTACCAGCGCAGAGAAAACCCCCAGAAGTTTAAGCAGCGAGATTTCTTTCCGTTTTTCAAATACAAAAGGGACGGCTTTCATTGTGTACAAAACATAGGCAATAGTTGTGATTGAGGCAAATATCCAAACCAATGGTGAAGCTATTGACCCCCTAGTGAAACCTAGATTTTGAAAAAGGGGGATTGGATGCCAAAGCAGGCTCATTACTAATGGGCTGAACATAAATGCTGAGGTCATGCCTAGAATTAATGCGGTTTTGCTTCTATTTGTCATTCTTTTCCTCTTCTTAATTGTTTATGAAAAAGCTTAATAACCCAAATCCCTGGGGGGCTAACCTATCCCACCTGACTTTACAGCCAAATGGGATAGTGTTTTCTATGGCTCTGGTTGGTTCAGCCAGAGTTTATGCCGCCCATTACCCGAAGACCACGTATTTGTGCTGACGAACATGTCCAAATCTCCATCCCCATCCATATCGGCAATCGCAACGCCTGAGCTGTTGAACGAAACCAGTTTGATTTCACTCTCGGTAAAAGTGCCTTTGCCGCCATTCAGCCAAATTTTCAGGCTGCTCCGCCAACAACCGGTTACCGCGTCCAAATCGCCGTCACCATCCAGATCAGCTAGGGCAGCAGTCAGGCTGTAGTAAGTGCCCAAACTCTGCCCGCTATCAGTGTATATGCCTTTGCCGTCATTCATCCAGACTTTATCAGGCGGTCTGGCGCCATTGTGGTTTGAATTGGCGATAAACGCATCCAGGTCTCCATCAGCATCCAGATCACCCAGAACCGCGGCATAAGCATTTGTGAATCCCAGCCTTTGAGTGCTATCTGTGAATACGCCAGTGCCATCGTTCAACCAAAGAACCGGGGCATTGTCTGTGCTCTCACCGTTATTGGCTACCAGTGCATCCAGATCGCCATCATTCTCAACATCACCCAGTGAGACCGCGGTACCAAACCAGTTACCCAACTTTTGACCACTGTCTGTGAAATTGCCGCTGCCGTCGTTGATGAACACCTGGTCGGGTTGGCCGTTCCAATTGGTAACAAAAGCGTCCAGATCACCGTCGCTGTCCAGATCACCTAAAGCCACTGCCGAGCTCTCAGGGCTGGCCAGGCTTTGATCGCTTTTACTAAAAAGGCCTTTACCGTTGTTCAACCAGATTTCGTTGCTTCTCTCCTCTGTGAGGAAGATATCAAGTGATTTATCGCCGTTTAGGTCTCCGAAGGCAGCGCTTGAACCCGGTTTGAATTCCTGGTCACTCAAGGTGAACTTGCCCGTGCCGTCATTCAGCAGTAATTGGCTGTTCTCAACAGCCTCGCTGACGAATGCATCGATGTCCCCATCGCCATCCACATCACCAGCAACAATACCGGTGCCATCCCCCTGGCCAAGGTCTTGCCCGCTGTCCACAAAAGTGGACAGTACAAAGGACCTAGGGCTGGGCGGAATTGCGGTTGGTTGCGGTGCCGCAACGGTTATGCTTGGCGCGGGTGTAGCCACCACCTGGGGTTGACAGGCACCCAACATTACTGTGAGAGCCAATAGGCATACAATGAGTTTTACAGTTTTTGCGAACATGTTTTCTCCTTTTTAAAATCTTGTTCCAAGTTTCCATGCACTTGTTTTAGTTTTGGGCGGGGACGTTCTTCTCGCTAAGGACGGTTTGCGCTAAGAATCTCCATTAGCAATGTTGGGCATCTGGTTTTGATTTAATTAACAGACGAATGGAATTATTCTTTTTGTCCGCCTCCGATATTCCAGGTAAATTTCTCCAAATTGCTCAACCATAAACCTTTCTTCAACACTGATCCGGTATGCGAAAGCAAAAGCAACCGGAATCATCATTGCCAGGATCGAGACCCAATTTGATAATGAAATTGAGATT
>DATIUL010000060.1:0-1627 GCA_035466865.1 Anaerolineaceae bacterium
CAAAAAAAGCGCTCTCCATCACTGGAGAGCGCTTCACTTTCTTGATTTAATATTACCGCATTACAGGACGGAACTTGTAGCCGTAGACGATCATGCCGCGCTCGTCGCCATCGTTCTTGATCTTGCGGGTGACCATTTCAACCGGCATGCCAATACGCACACGCTCCTGCCCCAGGTCGGTCAGTTGGGCAGCCACCACCGGGCCTTCAGCTAGTTTTACCAGGGCCAGGGTGTATGGGGCTTGCTCTTCAAAACCTGCCGGAGCAGCGCTCATATGGGTGTAGGAATAAACCTCACCTTGCCCGCTAAAGACAAAGGGGGTTTTGGCTTCACCGCCACATTCAGGGCAGATATCGCGCGGGGGGAAAATCTTAATGCCGCAATGCGGGCAGCTTTCGCCTTGCAGGGCATAACGTTGTTTCTTCAAACGCCAATAGCGTGGAACTTCCATTTTTCATAACTCCTAATTCAAGGTTACAAGACCCAAGTTTACGGGTTCAAAACTATCAAAGCCTATCAAATGTGGTTTGTAGGAGGATTTTGGGATAAAAAATCTGTCAATACCTCTCAAGGAAGAGAATTTGGCCCAATTGGGCTAAAATCAGGGGATGGAAAAATTACCCGAAATCCCATTGCAGCAAGCACGCAACCTGATGCTCCACACGCTTGACCTGGCGCAAAATCGGCGCAAGCAGGCGACTAAAAGCGATTTAGTGTCCGTTATCCACCAGCTCAACTTCCTGCAAATGGATACCATCAGCGTGGTGGCCAGGGCGCATTATCACATCCTTTATTCGCGCCTGGGACATTATCAGACCAAATGGCTTGAAGAATTGCATGCCGAAGGCAAACTGTTTGAATATTTTTCACACGCCATGTGTTTTCTGCCGATTGAAGACTTCCCCATCTACTGGCCTGAGATGCTGCGACGTCGCAGCGAGGGGTACTTTGGCAAGTGGGGAGCAGGCCAACGCGAAAAATTGGCTGAAATGCTGCACACCATTCGAGAAAATGGCCCTGTGAAATCCTCTGATTTTAAGAGTGACCGGGCTGGCCCCTGGTGGGGCTGGAAGGAAGAAAAGCTGCTTCTGGAAGCCCTTTTTTACTGGGGAGAGCTCATGATTTCACGTCGGGAGGGCTTTCAGCGGGTATACGACCTGCGCGAAAGGGTGCTGTCAGGCTGGCAGGAAGCCGATGGTCTGAGCATGGAGGAATCCCGCAAAGCGCGTTTTTTGGAAGCTGCAAGGTCACTTGGGATTGCCACGGAGGCCTGGCTAATCCGCCAGACTTACCTGCCCAATGGCCAAAAACTTATCCGACAAATGGCGGAAGAGGGTGAATTAATGCCCGCTGGTATCGCTGGTTTCAAAAAGCCAGTATTCATCCACCCAGACAACCTGCTGCTTTATGAAAGGGCAGAGGTGGGCACGCTAAAGACTAACACTACAAAAGTGCTCTCTATGTTTGACCCGCTGATGGTTGACCGCACACGGGTGAAAGAACTTTTCGATTTTGATTACCGTATACAGGTGTATGTACCCAAAGCGCAACGGCAAAAGGGCTACTATTTGCTGCCCATCCTGCACCGGGGTCAGTTGGTTGGCACCCTGGATGCCAAAGCCTTCCG